>JANOSQ010000067.1:0-3764 GCA_031415915.1 Fimbriiglobus sp.
GATACGCCGATCAGCTTCAGCAACATCAGCACGACGTGCCTCTGCTGGGCGGCGCTGGGGAATGACAACCCGCTGTCAACGCAGCGCGCCGAAGCGTGGATCCGCGACAGCGCCGGAACGTTGGAACCGGCGCCGCTGGCGAAAGTCATCGCGGATCGCTATGGGAAGGATCGCACCTTTTCGGTGCCGATCCTGATGATGCTCGCTCTCGCCGGGAAGCTCGGCCCCGATCCCTGGCGGCTGATTCCACAGTTGCCCTTCGAACTCGCGGCGCTGCCGTTCTGGTTCTTCCGCATCGTGCAATTGCCGGTGGTCAGCTACGCGCTACCGGCGCTGATCGCCATCGGGCAGGTCAAGCATTTTCACTGGCCGACGTGGAACCCGCTCTTGCGCGGAATCCGCTGGTGCGTGAAGCGTCGGACGCTGGGGAAGCTGCGCGAGATCCAGCCCGGCACCGGCGGTTATCTCGAAGCGACGCCGCTGACGAGTTTCGTGGCCATGAGTTTGATCGGCGCCGGACAGGCCGATCATCCGGTCGTGGCGGAAGGGCTGCGATTTCTAGTCGATTCCGCGCGGCCCGACGGCAGTTGGCCAATCGACACGAACCTGACGACATGGGTGACGACCCTCGCTGTGAACGCCCTCGACGGGGTCGACGATCCCGCGCCCGTCCGCGATTGGCTGTTGAAGCAGCAGTATCGCGAGGCACACCCGTTCACCCGCGCGGCCCCCGGCGGTTGGGCGTGGACCGACCTCCCCGGCGGCGTGCCCGACGCGGACGATACGCCGAGCGCACTGCTGGCGCTGCGGAACCTCGGCGAACCGGATGACACCGCTTTGTCAGCGGTGTCGGCAGGAGCAACTTGGCTGTTGAATCTCCAAAATCGCGACGGCGGCATCCCCACCTTCTGCAAGGGTTGGACGGGTTTGCCGTTCGACCGCAGCAGCAACGATCTCACGGCGCACGCCCTCCGCGCATGGCTCGTGTGGCGCGATCGGCTCCCGGCCGCACTCCAGCGCCGCATCGGCCGTGGCGTCGAACGCGGCCTCGCCTACTTGCTGAAAACGCAGAGACCGGACGGGGCGTGGGCACCACTTTGGTTCGGCAATCAACACGCCGCAGAAACCGAGAACCTCACCTACGGCACGAGCCGGGTGCTCCGCTTGGGTGTGGTCTTGCCGAAGGATGCCTTCGACCGCGGCATCGCTCGGCTGATCGCGAATCAAAACGCCGACGGCGGTTGGGGCGGCCGCGCCGGAACGCCGAGCAGCATCGAGGAGACCGCGTTGGCGCTCGACGCTCTCGCGGAAGGGCCACCTTCCGAGGCGATTGCTCGCGGCGTCGAGTTCCTCCGCATCGCAACCCGCGAAGGCACGCACTTCCCGCCGTCGCCCATCGGCTTCTACTTCGCGAACCTCTGGTACTCCGAGAAGCTCTACCCGATCATCTTCACCGTGGCGGCATTGACGCGGATTGCTAACTTGAAACTCTGAACCCGAAACTCGGAACTGGATTCGTCCCATGCCCGCATCCCGTGGCGAACTCTTCGCCGGCGTCACCGTCGCCATCGTCACGCCCTTCAAGGGCGGCGAGATCGACTGGCCCGCGCTCGCCTCGCTCATCGACTGGCACGTCGAACAGGGCACCAACGCCCTCGCCCCCTGCGGCACCACCGGCGAATCGCCGACGCTGACCCACGACGAGAACGAGAAGATCGTCGCGTTCGTCTGCGAACACGCCGCCGGGCGCATCAAGATCATGGCGGGCACCGGCAGCAACAACACGGCCGAAGCGATCCGCATGACGAAGGCCGCGAAGAAGAGCGGGGCCACCGGTACGCTGCAAGTCGGGCCGTATTACAACAAGCCGACCCAAGAGGGGTATTACCGCCACTTCGGCGCGGTCGCCGAGGCGTGCGAGCTGCCGCAGGTGGTTTACAACATCCCCGGTCGCACGGGGTCGAACATCCTGCCCGAGACGATGGCCCGCCTCGCGGAGAAGTACCCGAACATCATCGCGGTGAAAGAAGCGACCGGCTCGCTCGATCAAGCCTCGCAGATCCAAGCGATCTGCGATCTCGGCATCCTCAGCGGCGATGACTCCCTGACGCTGCCCCTCATGAGCATCGGCGGCATCGGCGTCGTCAGCGTCGTCGGCAACATCGTCCCGCGGGACATGATGGCGCTGGTGAAGGCGTTCGCCGCCGGGAAGCACGCCGAAGCGCTGGCGTGGCACCGCAAGTTGTTCCCGCTTTGCCGGGACATGCTCGGCGTGGCGACGAACCCGATCCCGGTGAAGACGGCGATGAAGTTGCTCGGCCGCGCCAGCAACGAGATGCGCCTGCCGATGTGCGAGATGGACGAAGCGGGCGTCGCCAAAGTGCGGCAAACGCTGGTGAATTACGGGCTGCTGGCCTAATCGTGCCCCGCTGTCCGCGGGTTGTTATTCGCGCGCCGACCCCATCGCCAGCAGCACCGACACGAACGGCTCGGCGCCTCGCCAGCAGCGAGGCCATCTCCCTGTGCCGCAAGCCGGCCGAGTTCTTCGAGTTCTTGGCCACGGCCCAGTACACCCTCTGCGAAGTTCACGCGAAGACGGCGCTGCTCACGCGCTGGATGATGACTTCGGTCGGCGACCCGCCGTACCCGCCGTTCAAAAGCCGGCCGCTGGTGAAGGAAGCGGACATCCGACCGAGTCCGAAAGAGTCCGAGCTGCGGCGGTGAGGTGAGGCCGCACCGGCGGCTGATGGCGGGTTTTTGCAAACTCTGCCGGGTGTGATTTTTCCGGTTGGACAAGTTGTACCGGCGCGGTAGGATCGACTTTCGGTTCCACGTTGTCCCGCCGAGCCGTTCGTCATGTTTCCTTCACAGCCCCACGCAATGGGCGAGCTGGATCCGGGAGACGATTCCGATCCGCTGTCCCAACACGACCCGGACAAGACCCTCCCAGGGGTGTCCGGAAGCCAGTCCAGCGACGTCGATCGATTGCTGCGCGAGGTCGGATCGCGCGTCCTGCCGCGCGGGGAATCGGACTCCGATTGGGCCAAGGCGCGGTCATCGGCCCGGTTCGAGATGAAGTGCGAGGTCGGCTGCGGCGGCATGGGCGAGGTCCATTCCTGCACCGACATCCACCTCGGCCGCGAAGTCGTCGTCAAGATCCTCCACGCCAAGTACCTGAACCGGCCGGAGGTCATGGCCCGCTTCAGCGAAGAGATCCGCATCACCGGCCAGCTCGAGCATCCGGGCGTCGTGCCCATCCACGACGCCGGGATCATGCCGGACGGACGGCCGTTCTTCGTGATGCAGCGGGTCTGGGGACTGACCCTCCGAAGCCTCTTGGACGAACGCCCCGAGCCGGGCGAGAGCCTGACGCGGCTGCTCAAAGTCTTCGAGCATGTCACCGAGACCATCGCCTACGCCCACGCCCAGCGGGTCATCCACCGCGACCTGACCCCGTCGAACATCATGGTCGGCCTGTTCGGCCAAGTGAAGGTGATGGACTGGGGGCTGGCCAAGTCGCTCGACGAGGGCGGCGGGGTCGGGCCGGATCCCGGCGCCGCCGCGCCGGAGTCGCCCCCGGAGCCGCCCCCGGAGCCCGGAAACACGCACCACACGCAACTGGGCAGCGTGATGGGCACGCTCGCCTACATGCCCCCCGAGCAGGCGAATGGCGAAACCGAGCGGCTCGACGAGCGCTGCGATGTCTTCGGCCTGGGGGCGAGCCTCGGCGAGATTCTCACGGGGCGGCCGCCGTACGAGGCCGC
>JANOSQ010000068.1:0-16204 GCA_031415915.1 Fimbriiglobus sp.
TACAAAGGGGGATCTTCGGACGACGACACCGGCCCCGTCGCCGCGCCGACGAACAAGTCGGGCACCGGCTCGGCCGGTTCCTCGGGCGGTTCGAACGCTATCGCCATCGCCCCCGTGAAGGGGTACTTGGTGCCGGCCCAGCAGATCGCCGTCAGCCCCATCGATGTCGGCGGGCAGCTCATCGAACACAACTTCATCGAAGGCGTCCAGTACAAGCAAGGAACCGTGCTCGCCAAGATCGACTCGACGAACTACAAAGCCGCCGTCGAAGAGACCAAGTCGCTCGTGAGCGCGGCCGAGAGCCGGCTGGCGGGGGCCAAACAGCGCTGGCAAGAGATTCTGCCCGAGAGCGTCCGGCAGATCGAGAAAGACCAAGTGAGCGAAGAGAAAAAGGAATCGGCCATCGTCGAGAAGCGTGCCAAGCAGGAGTACGACCGGCTCAAGGGCATCGCCGAGGTCAATATCACGGCCGTGTCGCCGCGGGAATTGCAGCAGGCCGAAGCCGATTACTTCTCGGCCAAGGCGCGGACGAGCCGGTTGGAAGCGACGTACCAGATCCTCGAAGTCGGCCCGCGCCCGGAGAAGATCAGCGCCGCCAAGGAAGACTACAACGCCGCCCAAAAGGATTTGGACGCCGCCAAGGCGCGGTTGAACCAATCGCAGTGGCGCGTCGACAACTGCACCATCAAAATGCCGATCACCGGGACGGTGCTGTCGAAGAAAGCGGAGCTGTATAGCCTCGTGAACCCGTTGGCGTTCGGGGCGACCTCCGGTTCGCTCTGCGACATCGCCGACCTCGCGAACCTCGAAGTCGATCTGGAAATTCCCGAGAAGGACATCGGCAAACTCGAGCAGGGCCAGCCCTGCCGGATCGTCGCGGACGCTTTCCCGGAGCGCACTTACAACGGCAAGCTCTTCCGAATCATGCCGATCGCGAACCGCGCCAAAAGCGTGATCTCCGTCCGCGTGAAGGTGGAATTGCCCGCCGGCGAGGTGCAGGGGCAGTTCCTGAAACCGGAGATGGGCGCGGTGGTGACGTTCTTGAATAAGTAGAGTCATTCGTCATTGGTCCTTCGTCATTCGTACTCCGCAAGTTCTCAGGTGCGTACCGTCTAGCGAAGCCCGAATAACGAATGACGAAGGACGATTGACGGTACCGAGCCCGATTCCCTATCCCGGACCTGCGAACTATGGCCATCGTCGAAGTCCGCGACCTTTACAAATCGTTCAGCCGCGGCACCGAGCGCATCGACGTGCTGATGGATCTCAACCTCGATGTCCAAGAGGGCGAGTTCGTCGCGCTCATGGGGCCGTCGGGGTCGGGCAAAACGACCCTGCTCAACCTCATCGCCGGGTTGGACGGCCCCACGGCCGGCACCATCACCATCGGCGGGCAGGAAATCTCTTCGCTCTCCGAAAGCGAGCTGGCCCGCTGGCGCACCCGCAACGTCGGCTTCGTCTTCCAGTTCTACAACCTCCTGCCCGTGCTGTCGGCCTACGAGAACGTGGAGCTGCCGCTGCTGCTGTTGCCGATGAGCAAAGCCGAGCGCAAGCAGCAAGTGCTGAACGCGCTGGAAATCGTGAACTTGGCCGACCGTATGCACCACCGGCCGGGGCAGCTCTCCGGGGGCCAATGCCAGCGTGTCGGTATCGCCCGGGCCATCGTGACCGACCCGACGATCATCGTCGCCGACGAACCGACGGGGGCGCTCGACGCTAAGTCGGCCGATGCGGCGCTCGACCTGTTGAACTTGCTCCGCAGCGAACTCGGCAAGACGATCATGATGGTGACGCACGATCCGACCGCGGCGAAATCGGCCCAGCGGATCGTCCACCTCGAGAAGGGCCGGCTCGTCGGCTCCGATACCTACACCTCCGCGTTGACCGCCGCGGCCCGCCCCGTGACCGCACCATCCGAGTGAGACTTCGCCCATGACTCCGGACTTCGCGATGGGCCAGTCGGCGGCCCCCGACATCTCGCTGGTTCAAGCCGGCGTCTACGCGGCCGTCGGCTTGATCGTCGTGATCTTTCTGCTGACTCTAATGGCATTCTTCACGCTGCCGCTCTTCTTCGGCGCGCTCGCGGGCATCAACGAAACGCTCGGCTTCCCCGAGAAAAAGCTCTGGGTTCGCACCCTGATCCGCTTGGGCCTCTTCGGCATGGGCTGCGTGTTCGAAGCGATCCACATCGCCCCGGAACTCGAGGGCGTTCCCGGCCGGGCGGTGTTGCGCCGATTGCTCGTCTTCTCGCCCACGATTCTGTTCGAGCTTTTCCAACTGCTCTGCTTTTTCTTCGACCCTCAGGGCAAACGGCGTCAACTCGGCATGCTCGTCTACCGGAGCTTGCGGCGCAACCTGCTCCGCACGGCGCTGACCTACATCGCCCTCTTCGTCCTCACGGGGATGTTGACGCTCATCTACGGGCTGGTGAAATCGATCGGCAAGTTGACGTCGGAGAAAGAGGATTCCCAGTTGGTGATCATGACCGACAAGTTCAGCATCCCGAGCCAGATGCCGCCGGGATACGCGACGAAACTCAAAGGCGTGATCGAGAAGATGCCGCCCTCGGCGCAACCGCGCCCCTTCACCGATGAAGAGCGAGTCAAGAAGGGGATCCCCGCCTCGCCGCTCGGCTCGATCAAGTCCGAGGAGTTGACTCGGCTCTTCCGAGACGACCTCGACAGAGACGAAGGGAGCCGGGATCGCCAGAGGTTCCGGGCTTTGGCTGCCGAAGGATTGAAGGAGAACTTCATCACGTGGTCGTTCGTCGTGGCCAGCCTCGACCCGGCGAAGCTCACCCAAGAGAACACGCTTTTCCTCTTCGTGCTCGACCCGGCCGCCGTGAAGTACGGGATGATGAGCGAGCAAGGGCTGAACAAAGAAGACCTCGGCGACGAGGGTTGGGAGGAAATGATCCGGGTGATCGACCTCGTGAAACAGGACAAGCGGAACATCGTCGTCGGCGAAGACCGGCTCAAAATCATGGGCAAGAAAGTCGGGGATGAGGTGAAGTTCTACAGCATGAACTACAAGGATCTCAGCTTCGAATGCAAGATCGTCGGCTCCTTCCCCTCGGGTAGCCGCATGGGGGGGAACTCGGTGATGCAATACGAATACCTCGAAGGGAAGCTCAGCGATTACAAGAAGACCAAAGGCGCTCCGCACCCTTTGGACAACCTCAGCCTCAACCTCGTTTGGGTGCGGATGCCGAACAAGGCCTCGTACCAAGCCCTCGCCGCGCAGGTGAACGACACGTCCAATTTCAACGGCCCGGCGGTGAAGATGGAGACCTTTTCGGCGCTCGTCGGCGCCATCCTCGAACCCTACAAGGACATTTTCTGGGGCCTGAAGTACATCGTGATGCCCTCGATCGGCGTCATCATGTGCTTGGTCATCGGCATCGCCATCACCATCGGCGTGCGCGAGCGCTGGACCGAGATGGCCGTGATGAAAGTGCTCGGCTTCCAACCGTGGCAGATCATGGGCATGATCGTTTCCGAAGCGATGCTGATCGGCATCTTCGGCGGGATGCTCAGCACGTGGTTCGTTTACTTCGTCCCGCTGATGGTCAAGCACGGCACGCGTGCCATCGGCGTGAAGTTCTCGTTCTTCGACAACTTCAGTTCCCCGTGGGAGATCGTGATCCTCGGGCCGCTGCTCGGGATCGCCGTCGGCATCATCGGCTCGGCCTTGCCGAGTTGGAACGCCCGCAAAGTCAAAGTCTCCGAAGTCTTCGCCCAGGTGGCCTGAACCCGAACGCAGGATTGTCCCGATGAATGCGGTTCTGCACCCCCTGTGCGCGTTCTTGCAATTCTGCAACGGCTTACTCACGCCCATCCTGGCCGTGGGGTTGATGCGCCGGTTCATCAAGCCCCGTTTCGACAACCGGGGCCAGCGAGTTCGCCCCAGCGAAGGGATCGAGCGTCTCGGTAAGACGATCCTGCTGGAAATGTTGGCGAGCGTGTTGGGGGCGATCTACTGGATGATCCCCATCGGCATCTCGGGGGCCGTCGCGATCGCCACCGGGATCATGGACAACCCCCAAGCGCCCAGCCCGCTGGTGTCGCTCAGCTTTTATCTGGTCCACGGCGTGCTCACAGCCGCGGGGTACTTCTGGGTTCACCGGCAAGGCACCGACACCGCCGAAGAGTGGGACGCGTTCGGTAGCGGGCTTCGCTTCCGATTCAAAATCTTGCAGTTGCTCGGCACGGCGGTCGTTTTGGGACTGTCGCTGTTGCCGTTGTCGTCGCTCTTGCTCGCGTTCCCGGCCATCATGCCGCAGGAGTCGGTGCTCAGCACCGCCGTGACGGATAAGCGCGGGTTCCTCATTCGCTGCCTGCGCCGCGTCACCGCGGCGATTTCCGGCTTGGTCGTTTTCCTGGTGATCTTGGCCTGCTCGGTGGAACTGGTCACCCGCCTGCCCTTGGGCGAGCGCGGCTCCTTCGCGGTGATCTCGCGGTTCTTCTTGGGTGCCCCCGGCGACTACATGTTCATCGGGGTGCCCCCGGCGCAAAAAGCGGAGGCGATGGCCAACTTCTCGCCCGAGGCCCGGGACTTCCTCAACGCGCCCCTGCACGAGAAACTCCCCCCGGCGATGGTGCAGCACTGGCAGTTCGTCATCCTCGCGATGTACGGCTTCGATGTGCTCCTGCTGCTGTTCGTGGGCAAAGTTCCGCTGGCCTACAACCTGCGGAATGTCCGCGTGCGCTGGAAGACGAACGCCATGACCGCCGTGGCCTTCGCGGCGGTCATCGCGCTGTTGTCGTTCTTGCTCGCCTTCGTGAACGGCATGAACAGCATGACGGACAACACCGGTATCCCCGGCAACGTTTTCGTGATGAGCGAGGGTTCGAACGACGAGATTTTCAGTTCCCTCGACCACAGGGACATGGAGAACCTCAAGGAATTGCCGGTCGAGTTGGACGAAAAAGATGCGCGATTGAAAGTGCCCGTCCGGATCAAGCAGAAAGAGTTCGACGGCAAAATGCGCCACCTCGCCAGTTGGGAGACGTTCTACAGCATCAACCAACCGGTGCCGAATAGCGAGCCGCCCCGGCGGCGCTTCGTACAACTCCGCACGCTGGAAGACCCGCAGATCGCGGCCGAGGTCCACGCGATCTCGCTCTTCCCCGGCGGTCGCTGGATGGGCGACAAGGGCGTGGAAGTCGATCCGCAGAAGCCGGAAAAGTTCGCGATCGAATGCGTCCTCGGCGAAGGGATCGCGGAGACGCTCGGGCCTGACTACGGCAAGAAACGGCTCGTCACCGGCGACACCTTCGAACTCGGCGAGATGACGTGGAAAGTGGTCGGCGTCATGATCTCCGAAGGCAAGACCTACGGCTCCGAGATCTGGGCCAAGCGGATCGGCCTGATTTACAAGCCGTTCGGCAAAGAGAAACCGACGACCCTGATCATGCGCACCGACGCCGACACGAAGGGCGCTTCCCGCAAGTTCGCGTACGAGTTGAACGCCCGCTACAAGACGCACAAACTCAAGGCCTACTCGGAACCCGACTACTTCGCCGAACTCACGAAGACGAACAACTTCTTCCTCACGGCGATCATCATGGTCTGCGTCGTCATGGCCATCGGCGGCGTCTTCGGGATGATGACGACGATGTTCGCCACCATCGCCTCGCGCATCCGCGATATCGGCGTGCTGCGGTTGCTCGGTTTCAAACGCTGGCAGGTGACGGTTTCGTTTTTGTTGGAATCGCTCGCGGTCGCCGCGGTCGGAGGAGCGCTCGGGTGCGCCTTCGCGTGGCTCGTCGCGGACGGGCGCTCGTCGGTGAGTCAGCTCTCCGCGGGCGGAAACGGCCCCGGCGGCAAGAGCGTCGCGCTGACCATCAACGTGGACGCTCAAGTGATTGCGATGGGGATGCTCTTCACGCTCGTGATGGGCCGCCTCGGTGGGTTGGTCCCGGCGCTGAGCGCGATGCGGATCAAGATTCTCGACTCGCTGCGGTGACGACGCGAGTACGAGCCGATGCGTCCGGCTCGTCCGATCAAACCGGGTACTCGTTGTAAATCTGCTCGAAGCGGGCGGAGGCGGCGACGAAGGCGTTCAGGATCGCGGGGTCGAAGCGGCCGACGCATTCGTGCGTCAGGACGCGCACGGCCCGGGTGTGCGTCACGGCCGGTCTGTAGGGTCGCCGCGAGCGGAGGCTATCGTAAATCGAAGCCAAGGCAACCAAACGCGCCGAGAGCGGGATGTCCGACTCGGCGAGCCGCTCCGGGTAGCCGGTGCCGTCCCAGCGCTCGTGGTGCGAGCGGGCCAGTTCCGCGGCCAGCGAGATGCAGCCCGTCTCGCTGGGGAATTTCTCCGCCAAGCCCATCAGGATTTCGCCCCCGGCGGTCGGGTGCGTTTCCAACACTTGGCGTTCGTCGGAGTCGAGTTTGCCCGGTTTCAGCGGGAGACCGCCGGGGATGACGAGCAAACCGATGTCGAAGAGCGCGGCCGAGGCGGCGAGCATGTTCACGTAGGACGGGTCTTTGAGCCGCAAGTATTCGCCGGTCGTTTCCACGGTCTGGCACATCGCCCGGACGTAGCGGGCGATGCGCGAGCGGTAGCCGGGGGCGAGGAACCCCGCTTCGACGACCAACCGCGAGATCGTGACGGTCATCAAATCCCACGGGTTGGCCGAGGGCGTCATCGCGGCGGTCGGCGAGGCGCGGTGCAGGCCGTTGGCCCCGATGCGCATCGTCTCCATGGTGAAGCGGCGGGTGTGAACCGTGTCGCGGCGGTTCATCAGCGCCCGGACGCGCGAGCGGAGTTCCGTCGGCGTGAAGGGCTTCGTCATGAAGTCGTCCGCCCCGACCGCGACCAGACCGCTGAGGGCCGCCACGGGGAGCGTCCCGGAGGCGACGAGGATCATCATCGAATGGTCGGAGTGCAGCCGGCGGGCCGTGGAGATGAGATCCTGCGCCGAGCAGCCGACGGGGGTCGCATCGAGCACGATGAGATCGTAGGGCTTCTGCTCGAGTGCCCGCAGCGCTTCGGTTCCGGTCTTGATCGGGTTGACGGCGAACTCCCCTTCCAGCAACGTCGAGATGAACCCGCGGGACATATCGTCGCCGTCGACGACGAGCACTTGCACCTGCTTGGTCGAACCCGTTTCGAGAATCTGCGACGACGGGGCGACCCACCGGGTGAACGGTTGCAAGGCCGTGGAGACCGACGACGCCGTCGGGTAGCGCTTGTCCGGATCGACCTGGAGGAGCAAGGTCACCAGCTCGGCGACATCGGCGGGGAGTTCCGGCCGGGCGACGCGGACATCGGGCGGCGCGGCCGTGAGCCGGCGGCTGAGATCGGCGAGCGGGTTGCCGGTTTCGGGGTACGGATCCTTGCCGGTGAGGGCCCAAAACAATGTGGCCCCGAGGGAGAACAGGTCGGCGCGCCCATCGACGGAATGCGGATCGCGGGCTTGTTCCGGGGCCATGTACCCGACGGTGCCGAGCAGGGTTCCCGGTTCGGTGAGGGCGTGGCGCGGGTGGAGGGCCAAGCCGAAGTCGAGGAGCTTCGCTTGCCAGTCGGGCGTCACGATGATGTTGGACGGCTTCAAATCGCGGTGGACAAGCCCGTGGCGGTGGGCTTCGGCGAGGGCGTCGGCGATCTGCCGGAAGATATCGGCGGCGCGGTGGACCGGCAAAGGGCCGCTATTGCGCACGAGCGCGTCGAGGTCTTGGCCGGGCACGTATTCCATCACGAAATAATCGGTGACGGGCTTGTTCGATTTCGGGTGCGTGTGCCGGCCGGCGTCGAGGCAGGCGACGATATTCGAGTGATGCAGCCGCGCGACGGAGCGGGCCTCGGCGAAAAAACGGTGCGTCACCCGCGGGTGCATATCGGCGAAGTGGGCGGTCATTTTGATGGCGACGCGCCGGCGCAAATGGCAGTGCTCCGCCAAGTAGACGATGCCCATGCCCCCGCGGCCGATGGGCTGCAGCAACCGGTAGGAGCCGACGATGATTTCGTCCTCGCGGCCCGCTTTGATCAACTCCCCTTGGTAGGCCGTGAGCAAACTGTGGTCGATGAGCCTTTCGATGAGTTCCTCGGCCGACGGGGCTTCGCAGCAGAGCGCTTTGCCCAGCGGGGCGAGTTCGTCCCATTCCTCGGCCAACACGATGGACGAATCGAGGAGGGCGGCGAGGTGGCGCGCCATCGCGGTGCCGAACTCGAAGGAGCTGGGCACGGCGATTTCCGCCGTCACCAATCGATCGCGCGGAATCAAAGTGTCGAGCATAAGTGCCAGGGGTGGGGGAGGATCGGGGCGGGCCGTCCGGCAAATCCAACTCTCGCGGGGGGCGAACGTAATTCAGCCCCTTCAATACAAGAACATCATCGTGGCTTTCGCGGGGGATCGGCGCGCTTTCCGCGGGCTTTTCGCGCGACGAACTCGCCCGCGAACTCAATTGTGCGGTCCGAGCAATACGCTTTCGCGACCGAACCGTTGAACTCGCGCCGGTGTTGAATCGCCCTTTTCGGCGGGGCGCGTCGCGGGTGGAAATGCTTCGGACAGACGTCGTGTTTTCGGACGCATCGCGAAACTCGGATGGGTTGGCAAATCGGGCGTCGAATCTTCGATAAGAGAATTGCGGTGACACGAGAACAACCGACAAGCAGGTACCCGCGATGCGGATCGTTCCCTCGAACACGCCGACGCTGATTCGCCCCGAAGCGGCCACCCGCGGGATTCCGAGCACCGCGGCCGACCGCGACTCGGGCCGCTGGCTCGAGGCGCTGAAGGCCATCCCGGACGTTCGCCCGGAAATGGTGGCGGAAGTCGAGGCGCGGATCGAAGCCGGGGAACTGCTGACCCCGGCCGCGACTCTGGAAACGGCCGCCGCGCTGTACAATTCCCCGGACGGCTGAGAGGGTCTCGCCCCGCCGCACGCGCTCCGACCGGGAATGGGAATGGCAGCTCCGCAGACTTCGGCACTCCGGGCATTCCTCGCGTTGACGCTCTTCTCGCTGCGGCGGCACGGCAAAGTCCGCCAGCTGGGCTGGGTCGCCTTCGGCCTACTCGCGATTCTCTCCGGGTTGGTACTCGTCGTCAGCAACGGCGAACGCGGCTGGCGCCTCGAAACCCGCACGCGGAAAGTGGCCGCCCAGAAAGACGAAAAGGGCGACGAGCTCGTCACCATGACGTACAAGCAGTACGGGGACGAACGCCTGCCGATCTACGAAGTCATTCCGAGCACGCCGGAAGGCTTCGGGTTGAAGATGGCCGTGGCCAGCGCGTACCGGGCCATGATGCAAGACAAAGACTTCCTGAACGATTACGCCTTCCTCAGCTTCGTCCGCACCGTCGTGTTCGGGTACTTCCTGTCGTTCCTGCTGCCGCTGTTCACCCTCGCCTACGCCTCCGGGGCCCTGGGGGCGGAGCGCGAAAGCCGGACGCTCATTTGGCTCCTCACGCGGCCGTTGCCGCGCTGGGCCGTTTACCTCGCCAAATACTTCGGGACGATGCCTTGGTGCGTCGGCATCTGCGGTGCGGCCTTCACCGTGCTCTGCCTCTGCGGGGGCGACTTCGGCCGCCGGGCGCTCGTCCTCTACTGGCCCGCCGTGCTCGCGGGGTCGTTGGCCTTCGGCAGTCTCTTCCACTTCATCGGGGCCATCTTCCGCTGGCCCGCGGTCATCGGGTTGGTTTACGTCTTCTTCTTCGAGTTGCTCGTCGGCGCGCTGCCGGGCAGCCTGAAGCAGTTGAGCCTGAGCTTTTACGTGAGGTCTTTGTTCTATAATGAGACTGCGGCGACCATCGCCCGGGTGAAGCCGGAGAATGTCGATGCGTTCGCGCCGACCGATTCGCTGACCGCGTGGGTCATCCTGCTCGGGGCGTGCGTCGCGGTGACGCTGCTCGGCATGTGGCTCTTCGGCCGCCAAGAACCCAAGGATGGAAGCTGATACTCTCACGAGCTTCTCCCATGCTCCGCGTGGCCCCCGCGTATTCCACCGATTCCGCCCCGCCCGTGACCCCGTTGCACGGCTACCGCGGCGAGACCCGCGTCACCGCCCGCCCGCCGCGGGGGTTGACCGTGGTCATCACGCGCCAAGCCGGTGCTCGGGGGGGCCGCATCGCCAAGCGCGTCGGGCAGATCCTCGGCTGGCAACTCTTCGATCAAGAAATGCTCGGCTACTTGGTGCAGAGCGAATCGGCCAAAGCGGAATTGCTCGCCGACGTGCCCCCCGAAGCGCTGGCTTGGGCGAACCTCGAATACGCCCGCCAACTCGACCTCCGGCACTTGAACGCCGGCGATCAAACCGAATTGCTGCGGCTCGCATTCGTGCTCGCCGCCAAGGGCGAAGTCGTGTTGGTCGGCCGCGGCGTCGGCGAGTTGCTCCCCGAGGCTACGACGATCAACGCCCGCGTGATCGCCCCGTTGGCCCAGCGGATCGCTTACTTCAGCCAGTGGCTCCGCCTGACCCCCGACGAAGCGGAGATCGAAGTCGCGGCCCGCGACCGCGTCCGCAGCGCGTTGCAAATCTCGCTGGTCGGTTCCGACCCGGACGAACTCTGCCAGTACGACCTCTTGGTGAACTCCGGGCGCTTGGGCGAAACCGAGTGCGCCGAGTTGATCGCTCAAGCCGTGCGGGTGAAGCAGCTGCTCCCCGACGCCTCCGACCCATTTTTGCCCCACACCGGCGACACCGAACTCGAGCCGGCATGATCGCCGCGTTCGAAGCCGCCGTTCGGGCCGCGTTGCCGAAGACCGCGCTCGTCCTCGGATCCGGCTTGGGAGCGGTCGCCGACGAATTCGAAACGCTGGCGAGCATCCCCTACGCCCAGATTCCCGGTTTGGTGCCACCCACGGTCGCGGGCCACCGCGGCCGGCTCGATCTGTGCCGGGCCACCAACGGTTGCCTCTTGGTGGCCCACGGTCGCATCCACCGTTACGAAGGCCACTCGTTCGAACGGACCACACGGGCCATCCGGCTCTTCGCCGAATGGGGTGTGAAGCGCCTGATCCTCACCAACGCGGCCGGCGGCATCCGGCCTTCGCTGGTGCCCGGCGACCTCATGGTCATCGACAAGCACTGGAAGCTCCTCGACCCGCAGGCGTGGACGAACTTTCAGCCGGTCCGCATTTATTCGGCCGAGTGCCTCGAACGCTTACATTCGCTCGCCCCCGTCGGCGGCTATGCGGCGCTGACCGGCCCGAGTTACGAGACGCCCGCGGAAATCCGGGCGCTGGCCGCGTGCGGCGTCGATGCCGTGGGCATGTCCACCGCCGTGGAAGCGGAAACGGCCGCGGCGTTGGGCCTGGAAGTGGTGGGGATTTCCTGCATCACCAATTCGGCGGCCGGGATCACCACCAATCCGCTGAGCCACCGTGAAGTGGAGATCAACGCGAAACTCGGCGTCGCCAAACTGCGAATGCTGGTTTCGAGTTTGGTGGTGTGAACGAGGCGAATCCCTCGGAACAGCTCCGCCGGGTCGCACTGCAGAGTTCGTAGTTGATGCGCGCGAACCAGAAAGCGACGGCGCCGTCGTAGGTCGTGGGGAAATGTAGAAGTCGGCCCCGCGCCCGGTGCGGCGGAGCGCCGATTATTGGTAACCGTTCACCCCGTGCAAAGTTTCGGTCCTGCCGCCCCCAGCCGGTGGGCGGCGATGCACCCGCTGAGGAACTCCAGCGCGTTGCGGCCTTGCTGCGATCTCCACCCGCGCCGGTGGGGAGACGGTCGCCGTGCCGGAGTGAGCGGGTCTGTCCAGCGCGACCCCCCTCCCGGCACTCGCCGTAAGTCTTAGGCGGGGTTGGTCTGTCCAGAAAAGTTCGGTCTGTCCAGAAAATTTTGAGTCTGTCCAGAGGGGGGTGTGGGGTATCGCGCTGGACAGACTGGTCGAGCGGGCGCATCCCATCATTCGACCGCCCCCAAGCCATGCCGGTACAATAGCTTCGGGCGCATTCGCCGCGCAAAACCGGCTCCGCGGGCAAATCCCCGGCCGGCGGCGGCGAATATCCCATGGATCAGAGACCCGGTGTCGCGGCGTTCGTCCGCCCCGCCGCCCGGTCCCGGGGGACTGCGATGAAGTTCAAGTACCGATCCGGCCAGCAACCGCTCGAGGGCTTCACACTCAAGCGCGGCGTCGGCAAGGGCGGCTTCGGCGAAGTTTACTTCGCCGTCAGCGACGGCGGCAAAGAGGTCGCCCTCAAGCTGCTCCTCGGCCACTCCGAGGTGGAGCTGCGCGGGATCGCCAACTGCTTGAACATGAAGCACCCCAACCTCGTACACGTCTACGACCTGCGCGAGGATTCCGAAGGCCAGCAGTGGCTCGTCATGGAGTATGTCCTCGGCGAGTCGATGTCGGCCGTGTTGAATCGCCACCCCACCGGATTGCCCTTGAGCCTCACGAAGGAATGGTTCGCCGCGTTGGCCCGGGCCGTCGGCCACCTCCACGACCGTGGCGTCGTCCACCGCGACCTCAAGCCGGCGAACATCTTCGTCGAAGCGGGCACCCTCAAAGTCGGTGACTACGGCCTGTGCAAAACGATCAGCACGAGCCAGCGCCAGACGCGCACCGTGGGCACCGTGCATTACATGGCCCCGGAAGTGAGCACCGGCAACTACAGCCAGAAGATCGACCAGTACGCCTGCGGCGTGATCCTGCACGAAATGCTGACCGGCAAGATCCCCTTCGACGGGGAGTCCGACGGGGAAATCCTCATGAAGCACCTCACGGCGACGCCCGACCTGACCTGCGTGCCCGAGCCGTTCCGGCCGATCATCGCCAAGTCGCTCGATAAGAACCCGAACAAGCGCTACGCCACCATGGCGGAGATGGCCCAAGCCGTGGAGCCGATTCAACTGCCGCAGGCGATCCCCATCGGCGTCCGCGTGAGTGCGATCGGCGCCGTGGCCGCGCCGCCGGGATTGATCCTCACGCCCGATCCGGAATTGCCGAAAAGCTCGCCGATTCCGCAGCGCTTGCAAGCGCCGCCGATCCCCGCGACCCCGAAAGCCGCGGACAAGCCCCCGCTGCCGATGGCACGGCCCGTGCTCCCGCCGACGCTGCGGGATCGCCTCACGGGGTTGCTCGGGGCGCTGCTGGCCGCCCCGGTCGTCGCGGCGCTCGGCCTCGTTCCCTACGGACTGCTCTCGAATCCGTCCGATTGGACGGGCCTGATGAAATTGTTCCTCGTGAGCACCGCGCTCGCTTGGGCCGTGCTGCTCGGTTCGGGCCAAGCCACGTTTCGCAGTTCCGACGGTTGGGCACGCCGACTCCGCCTCGGCATCCTCGGGTTGATGATCGGCACGCTCGCCTTCTGGCTCGACGGCTGGACCATGCCGCGAAGCTCCGGCGTTCACCCCGCGACGGGCGCCGAGGCGTACATCTTCGGCACCGTGACGATGAACCCCGACACCTTCTCCACGGGCATCCAGTACGTCCTCTACTTCGGCGGCGTGTCGGCCGCCGGCCGCTGGTGGCGTTCGGCCGCGCGGGATCGCCAAGAGCGCTTCAGCCTCTTCCCGCTGTTGGCGGCGGGCTTCTGGTCCGCGGCGCTCTTGTTCCTCTGGCCGTGGCAATCCGGCTCCCCCGCCGCCGGGATCGTGCCGATCGTGATCGCCATCGTGGCCGTGCAAGCCGTCAGCCCCTGGACGCCCAGCGCCCGCGTGCTGCCCTCGAAGAAGCTCCGCCTCGGCCGCGCCTGATTCGCCACCGTCCACCCCTCGGGGGAAGGAACTATGAACCGCCACGACCACCGCGACCGATACCGCGAGGCCCGCCGCCCCGAACCGAAGCCGAAGCCGGCCCGGAACTACAACCTCCGCTTCCTCGTGCTGTTGGGCGTCGGACTCGGGGCCGCGCTGTTGATCTCCCGCACGCCGTTCAAATCGGATCGGGCCGTCACATCGCCGGGGCCGACCAAGCTCGCCAAGTTGAGCCCGCGCAACCTCCAAGAAACCTCGGAGTTGAACGGCATCGACGGCGGGGCCAAGGCCGGTCAATCCGCGTTGGTCAACGCCGCGAAGTTGAATGCCGGGCCGATCTCCGCCCCGCCGCCGGGTGGGACGGTCACCATCGTCTCCCCCATCGCCGAGACTTCGAACCGCGATGCGGCTGTCACGGTGACCAAGGCCGATCCGCAGCACCCGCACGCGGCCATCCGCATCGTCGGCGTCCGCAGCGACAAGGCTTACACCAGCCGCGCCGACGCGGTCGCCGACGCCCAGCGGGTCGCCCGCCAGCGCCTCGCGGAAGTGCTGCAATCGCTCGATCCGCCGATCCGGGTCCTGCCCTCGGACGAGCAGATCGCCGCGGATTTCGTCTCCCCCGCTTCGATCAAAGAAGTCGCCCCGTCGCAGGAGGTGAAAGACTTGTGGAAGGCCAGCAGCTTGGACACGAACCGCCAATGGGCCACGGTCGACATCGAAGTGAGCGAAACCCAGCTCCGCAACCTCCGCGGCAAACAGCGCCTCATCGACCTCGGCTGGATCCTCGGCGCCGTCTTCGGCGTCCTCGGCTTCGGCTTCGGCGCCCTGAAGCTGGATTCGCTGGCGAAGAATCTGTTCACCAAGTCGGCGGCGTCCGCGGCTGTCTAGTAGCCAGACGCCATCCTCTCGGGAACGCGTGCGATTTGACAAGCGGCTCACCCGGAGCTTCGGGCGGCGAGGCCTCCGCAGAAATGATGTACCAGTGAGGGCACTCCTCATTCCTTTCTCACGCCGGACTCACCCCGTCCTCATGCGCAGGGTGCTATCAATGGAGGCAGTTGACCGATGCGATGGACGGTGCTTCAAGGGTATTCCGTATGTTTGACCTCTCCCTCAACGACCGCCTCTTCCTCTCTTTTTCGGTGGCCCTCGGCTTCATCGTCGCAGGCGCGGGCAACGCGTTGCTCGGCCCGCGCAGCGGGTGGCTCCGCGCCGGATTGGGGGCACTGGGCCTCGGGGCCACCTTGATCTCCGCGGATGCGTTCGTACCGAATCGCGTCCCCGCACTCGCGGCGATCGGCGGCGGCGGATTGCTGATTCTAGTCGTCGTGCAAACCGGTTTCGCCCGGCGCCTGGCGACCGTCGCCGGTGCCCACCTGCGGAAACCCCGTTTGGCGTGGGGGCTCGTGGCCTGCGGCGGCCTCGCCTTGCTCGGCGGCGAATTCCTTCGCTTCGACCTCGCCCAACAGGCCGACTTCGACGAACAGGATCGAACGCTCCAGGCGCAACCTAGCCCGTACGTCGCCGATGAAACCCGATTGGCCAAGACCGACCAAGGCGGCTCGATCCACTTGCTGACCTCGGGCGAAGCCCTGAGCGCCGATGAACTCGGCACCACCGAACAGACGACCCTACAATCGGCCCAAGTCGCCGATTATGTGATCCGGCGCGGCCCGGCCGACGACTCCAGTAACTGCCACGGCTGGGTCTTCACCGGCGGCAAGTTCGCCATCCGGAGCGCCGAAGTCGAAACGATCCTGATCGACAACGAGTACGAAGCGGTGCCGGCCCCGCACCCGGGCGATCTCTGCGTCTACCGCACCGGGGGCGATGCCGTCTCCCACACGGCCATCGTGCGGAGCGTTTTCGAAGACGGCACGGTTCTCGTCGAAGGCAAATGGGGCCGGTACGGCGTCTTCCTCCACCCGGTCGACCGCTCGGTTTACGGGACCAACTTCGCATACTACCGAGCCGACCGCTCCGGCCACGTCTTGAACAGCATCCCGTGACCCTGTCGGAACCCGGCCCCGCGGACTAAGACAATCGAACCTCCCGGTTCGCTTCTCCTTCTCGCGGGGCTTCTTTCATGTCTTCGTCGCTGCTGCTCTCGCTCCTCTTGGTCGCGGGTCAACCCCCGAAGGCCGATCCACCCAAGCCCGACTTCAACCCGCCGGTGAATGCGTTCCGCCTGCGGAACATCGGCCCGGCCATCACCTCCGGCCGCGTCGCCGCGCTGGCGGTGAACCCGAAGGATCGCGCTCATTATTTCGTGGCGGTCGCTTCCGGCGGCGTTTGGAAGACGACCAACGCGGGCACGACCTTCACCCCCGTGTTCGATGGGCAAGGATCGTTCAGCATCGGCGCCGTGACGATGGATCCGCACGACAGCGAAACGGTTTGGGTCGGCAGCGGCGAAAACAACAGCCAGCGCAGCGTAGCCTACGGCGACGGCGTCTACAAATCGACCGACGGCGGCAAGAACTGGCAGAACATGGGCCTGAAGCAGAGCGAGCACATCGCCAAGATCGTCGTACACCCCAAAGATGCGGA
>JANOSQ010000069.1:0-2143 GCA_031415915.1 Fimbriiglobus sp.
CCAACGGGCGGGACAGTGCAACAGAAAGAAAACCGCCAGTTCGATTTCGGATTGCGGATTGCGAATTGCGGATTTGAAGAATGGTTTTCAATCCGAAATCCGCAATCCCAAATCCGAAATCGGCGCTGGTAAGGGTGAAACGGTGCGGGGCGAAAGCCCTTAATGTAAGAGCGCACCAGCGGCGTGGTGACACGCCGGCTCGGCAAACCCCACCGGAAGCAAGGCCAAGCAGAGAGCAGGACCGGCCCGGTCCGCTACGACTCTCGGGTAGGCTGCTCGATCCGGCCAGCAATGGCCGGGCTAGAGAAATGATCGTCGCCGGGAGCGCCGCGAGGTTCCCCGGCACAAAACCCGGCTTACACGCCGGCCGGCCAACCGAATCCGGGATTTTTCAACGGCGATACGGACTCGACTTCCGCTATCCTCTTCCGAGGAGAATCGGAATCGGGTTCGTGTTCTCTTGCGCTCCGTACAGCCGTTCGGAAATCCATCACCGAATCGGGAAAACGATGTGAGAAAAGAACTGCTCTCGGGCGATGACATTTTCGTCATCCATCACTTCCTAACGCCAGAGGAGTGCGCGCAATTTATCGCGGCGTCCGAAGCGGTCGGATATGGGGATGCCCCGATCACCACCGGCGCGGGTCCTGTGATGTTCAAGGAAATTCGCAATAACGACCGCGTGATGATCGATGACCCAGCCATGGCGGAGATGCTGTTCGAGCGAGTCCGACCGTTCTTGCCGGAGCGGGTGCGAGATTGGGAACCGTGCGGTTTGAACGAGCGATTCCGCTACTACCGATACACGCGGGGCCAGAAGTTCGATTGGCACTGCGACGGCGAATACCACCGCCGCAACGCCGAGGAGAGCAAGCTCACCTTCATGATCTACCTCAACGGCGGCATCGCCGGCGGGGAGACGATGTTCCACCTCCACGAAGGGCGAGTCAGTGATGCCGACGCCGATTTGCGGGTGCTGCCTTGGGCCGGGAAAGCGTTGCTGTTCCGCCATGAACTGCTGCATACCGGCGCGATGGTACTGGATGGTGTGAAGTACGTCCTGCGCACGGATGTGATGTTCCGGGAACAGCCGGAATAGCGCAGGGGCTCCCCCGTTAAAGATTTGGACTCGGATGTAATATCTTCGGTTGAACCGTGTTGTCCTTCCACGAGGTGAGCCGTGGCTGTGGGGCCGAGTGCCCATGATCTCGATGATTGGGTGTTGGCCACGGCCCCGCGGGTGACCGCCTATGCAAGGTCGTTGCTGGCGAACGCCCACGAAGCCGAGGACATCGTGCAGGATTGCTACTGCCGGTTGATCGCAAAAGCGGGCACCTACGATCTGAAGCGCGATGGCCTGAAGTTGCTGTTCACCGCCATCAGCAACGCCTGCATCAACTTAAAGACCCGCCGGAAGCCGGCGTTCAGCCTGACGCAACCCGGCGGTGCCGCGGATGACCGCACCGAAGATCCCGCCGATGCCCGAGCCATCGCCCCCGCCGAGATCGCCGTCGGTCGCGAGTTGGAACTGGCCATTGCCGAGGGATTGAAGCTGCTGCCGACCCAGCAGCGTGCGGCGGTGGAATTGAAATCGTTCGGCTACTCGCAGGCCGAGATCGCGGAGATGCTCGGCATCACCGCATCGAACGCGGGTGTATTGATTCACCGTGCCCGGCAAACGTTGGCCCAGTACTTGGCCCCCTATTTGGCGGAAGGATCATGAGCGGTTCCGATGAACACCCGGTCGACCGAGCCGTGCGGGAGCACCTCGAGCGCGAAGCCGCGAAGGTGGACGCCCCCGCGATGCTGGCGAAGGTGCGCGCCCATTCCCAACCGCCGCACAATGTGCGCAGCCTCACGCGGCGGACTTGGCTGCGCGGCGCGGTCATCGGCACCGGTGGTGCCATCGCGGCGGGGGCGGCGCTCTACTTCGTCCTCGGCGGCGAAGGGCCGGTCGAACCGAAGATGCTCAGCGCCGCGGAATTGATCCGAGAAGCCAAAGCCGCCCACGAGACGGAGAAGACCGACCGCAGCTACGATGTGCTCGCCGATTGGGAAGTCACTCCGTTCCAGAAGCGGTTCCCGTTCCGGCCGATCGCCAAGAAGGCGAAGCTCTGGACGCGCGGGGATCAGTTCTTCGTCG
>JANOSQ010000070.1:0-4845 GCA_031415915.1 Fimbriiglobus sp.
TGGCGGTCATGGAGTTGCTGCCGAAGAAGTGATTCGATTTTCTCCCCCTCTCCGCTTCGGCCGAAGCGGAGAGGGGGAGAAAATCGAATCACTTCTTCGGCAGCAACTCCATGACCGCCAAACTCATCGTCTGCACCCCGACGCGGATCGCCTTGTCCGGCTGCGGGTAGTACGCGTCTGTGTGCATCCCCGGCAGCGGCGGCGCCCCCGGTTTCTGCGCCACGTCGTACTTCTCCTGCGACACCGACCCCAAGAAGTACATGAAGATCGGCACGCCGTCCTTCGAGAAGCGGCCGAAGTCCTCGGCCCCCATCATCGGCGGGCGGGTTTGCACGTTCTTCTCGCCGAGGATGCCCTTGAGTAGGGTCGTCGTCCGCTTCACCAGTGCCGAATCGTTGACCGTCGCCGGGGTGAATTGCGTCTCGCTGACCACCACTTCCGGCTCGGGCGCTTTGGCACCCACGGCCGCCGCCTTGGCGATCCGAGAAATCGCCGCAAGGACGTCCTTCCGCACCTCGTCTTTGGTCGTCCGCACCGTCAGTTGCAGCTTCACCTCGTTCGGGATGATGTTGTGTTTCGTCCCGCCGTGGATGGAGCCGACCGTGACCACGCAGGGGTCGAGGGGGTTGACCTCCCGGCTGACGATGGTCTGCAAGTCGAGGACGATCCGGGCCGCGAGGACGATGGGATCAATCGACAAATGCGGGGCGGCGCCGTGGCCCCCTTTGCCCTTCACGAGGATGTCCACCGTGTCCGAATTCGCGAGGGCCAAGCCGTCGGTGAAGCTGATGACGCCGACCGGTTTGAGCGGATCGGCGTGCAGGGCGAGCGCATAATCCGGCTTGCCGAAGGTCTTGTACAACCCGGCGTCGAGCATCGCCCGCGCCCCGGCCACGACTTCCTCGGCCGGCTGCGCGATGAACAATAGCGTCCCTTGCCAATGGGCCTTGTTCGCCGCGAGCGCCCGTGCGGTGCCGATGAAGCTGCCCATGTGGACATCGTGCCCGCAGGCGTGCATCACCCCGACTTCAACGCCCTCTTTGTTCCGCACGCGGACTTTGCTTTCGTAGGCCAGCCCCGTCTTCTCGACGATCGGCAAACCGTCCATATCGCAGCGGACGAGCACCATCGGCCCGGCGCCGTTCTTCAACACGCCGACGACGCCGTGCCCGCCGAATTTGGTCGTGACCTCGAACCCGGCCGCTTTCAATTGCTCCGCCATTTTCGCCGAGGTCTTCACTTCTTGAAGCGATAGCTCCGGGTTCTCGTGGAGGTGCTTGTAGAGTTTGACGAGGTCGTCGAGTTCGGCGTCGATGGTAGCGTCGATAGCTTTGTTGGGTTGGCTGAATGCGGGTGCCATGAGACCGAGACCGATCAGCAGAGCGAGACTGAGTCGCATGGAGTTACCCCGTGGCGGCGGATGCGTCGATTGTATGGCATTCTCGACCCCCGAGGAGTTGCAACCCGCCAGCCCCGGGTCACCCCCCGATCCCCTTCTGCGAATCGGAGAAGGGGCGACATCGACGCCTCACGCCACGACGCGGTTCCGCCCGGTGTGCTTCGCCCGGTACAAATTGTTGTCGGCCTGTTTCAGCAATTCGGTCGCGGTGATCGGCGTTTCCCCGTCGGTGCTGGCCACGCCGACGCTCAGCGTCACGGGAATCGGAAGACTTTCGAATGCGAACGGCAACTGCTCTACGGTTTCCCGGATGCGCTCGGCCACTTCCACCGCCTGCTCGTGCGACGATTCCACGAGCACCAGCGCGAATTCCTCGCCGCCGTAGCGGGCGAACAAATCCTCGCGACGAACCGTGTGCCGGATGCGATTGCTGAGTTCGCGGAGGATGTGATCCCCGCACAGATGGCCGTGTCGATCGTTGACCGACTTGAACCGATCGAGGTCGAGCATCAGCACCGAGAGCGGGCGTCGGTGCCGCTGCGAACGGGCGACTTCCCGGTCGAGGAATTCGCACAGGTAGCGGTGGTTGTGGATCTGCGTGAGGCCGTCGAAGATCGTGAGCCGGTAGATCTCTTCGTGGTATTCCGATTCGATATTGCCGCCCGTGAGAAAGCGGAAGATCGCGTTGCCGACGCGGACGTAATCGCCATCGTGCAGCAGATGGGCGCCGCGGGTCGGCTTGTCATTCACGAAGGTCCCGTTGAGGCTCTTCGTATCGACGATGTAAACCCCTTCCTTCGTCGGCTCGATTTTGCAGTGCGTCCGCGAGACGGAGTTATCTTGTACGCGGATCTGCGAGCTTTCCCCGCGGCCGAGCACGAGTGTGTCTTCGCTGAGGGGAAAGCGCTTCCCCATGTTCGGGCCACTGGGGTAGATGTGGACTAAACAGGCTTCCAATTGGCCGCGGTTCAAGACCGCGGCCGGGGTACCGATCCAAGTATCGCCGCTCTTCTGAGACATGGTCAATTGTAAGTGGGCGCGGGCTGTCCGATTCGGAGTAATCTAGAACACAATTCGGAACGGAACCTCATCCGCCAGTTGAATCCGGCGCAGAATCCTGAGAACCGGGGTGGAATATTCCGCCCCCGATGCAATCGGTTCACCGTCCAACGCTCACGGGCGAAATCCCTTTGATCGTGGCCTTTGGCTTGGTCAGATCGACCAAAATCGGGTTCGGCGTCGTCACTTCGCTCTTGTTCCCGGCCAAGTCCCACGCGGTGAATCGCAAATACACCCGCGGCTGAACCAGCGTCGGCGGAGGCACCCAAGAGTAGCTCCCCGTGTTGGCCAAGCGGATGACCGGATTCACCCCGCCGCCGGCCACGGGCACCACGGCATCGTTCCCGGCCGCGACCGACTTCCACGGCCCGTTCGGGTGCTCCGCGTATTCGATGCCCAACGGCTCTTTGCCGAAGTTCTTGTCGGTCGCTTCCCAATGCAGAACGAGGGCTTGGCGATTGGCCGGGTCGGCCGTTGGCTGGAACACCTTGATCATCGGCGCGGTCAGATCGACTTGGACTCTCAATTCGGGTGCCGTGCCGGCGACCGGGGCCGCATCGCTGAGGCCCGCCCCGCTCACGGGGACGAGCTTCAGCCCGTATTCCCCTTCGACTTCTTGGTTGAAGCGCGTGTCGAGTACGACACGCAGCGGATTCTCCGTCCCCGAGTGCGTACTCCAGCGGATCCACGTGCGGCCGTCGTCGCGGGTCACGTAGAGGTCGACTTTGGAAATCCCCGAGGGGCCGCCTTCGAGTTGATAATTGAGATCGAACTTCGGCGACTTCGTCAGTGTTGCGGTCGTCGCTTCGAGGTTGGCCGGGGCCGCGTTCGGCAGCGGGGTGGAAGGCAGCGCGATCGGGGTGACTCCCGAGCCGGAAGCGATCGGCTTCGGCGCGTCCGGCGTCGGCGCGGGTGTAAAGACCGGCTCGGTTTGCATCGGCACGATGATCGGCGGAGTCGCCGGGGACATCGGTTCACCGATGCCCGTCAACGACGGCACCGGCAGCGAGCCGCTGACTTTATCGATCGGGTTCGGCATCACAGGCGGCACCGACATCCCACTCGGCGCCCCCGGTTCCGTGACTTCCTTGTTCGCCCGGCCGACGTTTCCCGCGAGGTCTTGGGTCACGATCTGCACGACCACCGGGCCGGTCACCGTCGATTTGAACTTCGCGCTCCGCTTGGTGACGCTCCCTTCCGGGGCGGCTTGCCAATCGGCTTCGGTACCCGCCAGCGCCCGATAGAAGACTTTGGTGGTGGAATCGTTCGGGAATTTGTCTTCGACCGCCCACTCGGCCGCGATCTCGTCCCCGGTGCGGGTCGCGGAGTTCACGCGGACAACCGGGGCCGTAGAATCGATGACCAGCTTCTGCGCCGGGGCGACCCGGCTGACATCGACCGGCTCGGCCGGGCCTTTCAGAAAGACGAGCTGCATACTGATGTAGTAAAGCCCGTCGGCCTTGGCGGTGAACGTGAATTCGTCCTGCGTCGGCGGGATCGCTTGGACCATCTCCCACGTCTGCCCTTCATCGCGGGAGACGAACAGCCGGGCCTCTTGAATGTCTTTCTTCCGCTCCGGTTTGTAGTTCACGCCCAGCTTGTGGCTGCGCACTTTCGTCACCTGAAAATCCTGGGCGTCCGGCAGCGCCGGTTGACCCATCGTGGTCGCCAGTCCGAGCAGGGCCAAAGCGGTGACGTTCATGTGCATTCCCCAAACGACGCGCGAATCCGCGCAAGGTCGTGGAATCTGTATCGGTTGCGCGGGGGGTGCGACTGGAGAAAATTGCCGGACGCCGGGGATTGTGTGAAGTGCGGGTTCTCTGCCGGTTCGATCATCGCACCGTACATAGCCGAAGTGGCGGCGGAAGCCGAGCCGCCGGTGTTGAAGTTCTCGCGCCGCAAACTCGTGGGCAGAATCAACGTGTGAACATTTGCTTCCCCAACATAAATGACGCTTACCCCGGACTTCCACACCCCGATGGACACTCTGCGGCAGACTCGTTCAATCTGGGCCAACCGCTGGGCGAGTTGGAAGGACTCTCCCCACGTTGTCCGCTTCACCGGCATCGGTTTGGTGGTACTCGCGGTTCTCGTCGCGAGCGTTCTCTTCGGATCCTTGGCCCCGATCACCATCGGGTTCATGCTCTTGCCGACACTCATCGTGATCCTGCTGCTGGCAGGCCTCATGAATGGCGGCAAACTTTCGCGGGCCATCATCTACTATCTCAGGCTCGCTCTGGCTCTTCCGCCGGAAGAAAGAGCGCACCCTTGTGTGCTCATTCCATCCCCGCAGGCAAACCGTATTTGGCTGTTGATTCTTGTCGCGGTGATCCTCGTCGCGTTTGGGCTTTCCCTTCACCCTTGCAACATGACACGAAGTCTGGAAC
>JANOSQ010000071.1:0-5243 GCA_031415915.1 Fimbriiglobus sp.
GTCGGGATGACGATGGGGGGCGCGTTCGGGAGTTCCCGGTGGACGAACGGGTTGGTTTGGGTGGCTTGCAGGGCGGGGTTGACTTTGGTGCCGGCACTGGCGGGCACCGTGGGTGGCGGCGTCAGGCTCGAAACGGACGGCGGCGCCAGCAAGCTGCCGGTGTTGGTGGTGTAGCGGAACTTCACGTGGCCGACTTGCAGTTCGACCCCGTCGAGCAGTTCGATAACGCTGTTGATCTTGTTCCCGGAGACCTTCGTCCCGTTGAGGCCGAAGTCGCGCAGCAGCCAGCGCCCTTCTTCGAAATAGACCTTGGCGTGGAGGCGCGAGACGAGGTCGTCGCGGACGACGAAAACGTTGTCGCGGCTGCGGCCGAAGGTCACGGTGAGGCCCGGTGCCAAATCGACCGCGGGGGGCGAGCATTCCCCCGTTTCCACTAAGATTCGTGCGCGCATTGTTGACCCAAAAGGGAACCCCGTCCGCATCGTCGATTCAGCCTAGCACGCGAATTCCCATCCCGCGCCAAGAGAATCGGGATCGGACAATCCCGATCCCTGCCGCTATCATACGCTCGGTGGTCAATCTCCCCGCGCCGGACGCTCCCATGTTGCAAACGCTGATCGAAGGCCCCGTGTACGTGCTGGGCGACAACGTCGATACGGATCAAATCATCCCGGCCCAGTACCTGACCTACAATCCGTCGATCCCGGCGGAATACCGGATGTTCGGGAAGTTCGCCCTCTGCGGCGTGCCGAACGAAGGTGCGGGGCTCCCGAAGGGGCACGTTCCGTTCCACGACGCCGCGGACGAGTTCATCTCGCCGTACAAAATCATCCTCGGCGGCAAGAACTTCGGCTGCGGGAGCAGCCGGGAACACGCGCCGATCGCTTTGGCGGCGGCGGGCATTTTGGCGGTGATCGCCGAGTTCTACGCCCGCATCTTCTATAGGAACGCCGTCAACGGCGGGTATCTCACGCCCATCGAGAGCGAAGGCCGGCTGATCGACACCATCTGCACCGGCGACGTGCTGCGCATCGACCTGTCCACCGGCGATTTGGTGAACAAAACCACCGGCGACTCGTGGAAACTCAAGCCGTTAGGCGAGATCGCCCCCATCCTCGCCGCCGGCAACATCTTCGATTACGCCAAGCAAGTGGGGATGCTGAAGGGGTGAGTCTGGCCCCGGTGCGCGGCATCACCGCCCTGGCACCTTCCCGAAGATACCCCGAACCCCTATCCGCACCACTCCGTCTTATTGCGATTGAATCGCGAAGATGCGGGGTCGAAAGAATGTCTCGCGATCTGGTTGCTCGGCGCCATTGGTCGCGGCAAAGACATTCCCGACGTGCAATCCTGTTTCCAAGTCACGTTGGCCCCGAGTTCGCCATCGCGCGCCAAAGAAAGCGCACGAGGTGGGGCCACGACCTCGGCGCTGCCCAATCCCGGCAACTGATGCCGATCAGCGCGGGCTAATCGCCAACCACTCCATCAACCACTCCATCAACCGCTTCGTCTCGGGACCGACGGCGTACTGCCGGCCGTCGATCCGCGTCACCGGGACGATCCCCGCGTTGCTGTTCGTTAGGAACACCTCCAAGCAGTCGCTCAGCTTTTGAATCGACACCTTCTCTTCCCGCACCGAGAGAGGGCTGTGCTTCACTACGTGCGCTCGCAGGGTGCCGGGGAGGAAACCGCCGTTGAGCGCCGGTGTCACCCAACCGCTGGGCAGCCGGAGGAAGATGTTGGCGTGCGAGGCTTCGAGCAAGTTGCCTTCTTGATCGATGAGCAGAGCCGTGTCGAAGCCGGCTGCGCGGACGGATTGCCCCACCCGCAACCGCGTGGCGTATTGGAAGGTCTTCCACACGAGATACGGCTGATCCTTCGGCACGGGGCTGGCCACGGTTTGCAGCGTCACGGAGAGGTACGGTGCCGGCAGCGGCGCCGCCGTCATCCAGACGATCCCCGGCTTCCCCGGCACCCCGGCGGTCACGTTCAGCCGGACGACGACATCGAGGCTCGTGAGCGATTTGACGAATTCGGTCACCTGCGCCGCCGAGGGGAGCCGCTCCGGTTGAATGGCGATTCCGAGCAGACCCGCGGAATGGGTGAGCCGTTCGATGTGGGCGTCCCAGAGCCACGGGGCGTGATCGAAGGTGCGGGTCGATTCCCAAATGCCCTTCCCGAAGAGCAGGCCTTCGTCGAAGGGGTCGATGGTGAACTTCGACCGCGGCGTCAGCTTCCCGTTCAGCCAGATCAGCGACACGAGCCGGAGGACTTCATGGGCCAACCCCACCGGCACATCCGCGGGGAGGTTGATCCCTTGCTCTTTCAGTGCACCCAGCGGATCGCTGCGGAGGCGATCCTTGAGTACCGGCTCCGCCCACCAAAGGTCGTCGAGGGCGATCGGTTCATCCTGAGTCATCGGGGAATCCTTCGGGGGGATGGAATGAGTGTATTCGCCGGTCGCGGACGCTGGACAGGGCACGTCGTCGGTGCTGGCCAGTGGTGCATTGCGGCCCGGCTCAGGCGCGTCCGAAAATCTTGGCGATGGCCTCGGGAACCCCTGCGAACGGCTCGCGCGATTGCAGCAGTTTGTCCAACCGGTCGCGGGCTTCCATCGGCGACAGGCCGAGCGCCATCAGCGCTTGGTACACCTCGTCGATGACCTGCCCCGTCGGGCCGCCCGCTTCCGCCGCGGGTTTCTTCTTCCCCGGCTTGTCCGGCTCCGCCGCATCCACCACTTCCCCCGGAACGTGGGCGAATTTCACCACCTTGCGCTTCAGCGTGGTGATGATCTGCTCGGCCATGGCCGGACCGATGCTGGGGAGCGTCGTGAGCCACTTGGCGTCCTGACGGCTGATCGCGTCGGCGATGTCGCGCACCGGCCGGGCCATCGCTTTGAGGGCTTTCTTCACGCCGATCTTCTCGACGGTGCAGAAGAGTTCGAAGAACTCGAGTTCCGCCTCGGTGCTGAAGCCGATCTTCCGGGGAATGAACCGCGTGCCGGATTGATTGCCCTCGAAGTACTCGGCGATGTGCAGGGTGATTTCATCGCCCGATTTCAATTGCAACTGGCGCCGCACCGCCTCCGCGACTTGAATCTGATATTCGAACGGGCCGATTTGCATCCGGACGTCGTCGTCGTCGATGCGGACGAGCAGGCCGGTCATTTTCGTAATCATTCCGCCGATTCCTCGTCCGCCTGCGGTTCGAACATCGAAAGGTTCACCCCCATGAAGGTCGCCCCGCGCGAGCCATTCACGATGCTTTGGCTCGCGTAGTAGTGGCACAGGGCGATGGCCAAGGCGTCGGCCACGTCGGGCGGTTCGGGCACGGCGCTCAGGCCGAGCTCCCGCATGATGGTGTATTGCATTTGCTCTTTGGAAGCGCGGCCGTGTCCGGTGATGAGCTTCTTGACCTGCGTCGCGGCGTAGCTGAGAACCGGGATGCCGCGCTGGGCCCCGGCGAGCAAGAACGCCCCGCGGGCGTGGCCCATGAGGATCGCGGTGCGCGGGTGTTCGTAATGGGCGTAAAGTTGTTCCACGGCGATAGCCGCGGGCGACCATTGGTCGATGACCTCGACGATGCCGTCGTAAAGGGCTTTGATGCGCTCGGCGAAATCGGGTTTCTTCGACGTTTCGGACGAGCGCACCACGCCCGCCTCGGCGACGCGCGGCCCCTCGGCGGTGATTTCGATCACCCCGTACCCGGTGGTCTGCAAGCCGGGATCCAGCCCGAGGATTCGGCGGGGTGAGGTCATGGGGGAATTGTAGCCGCGTTTTTCTGCGGGGAACCCCGCGGCCCGGAATCGCGTGCTAGGCTTCCTACGCACGAAAATCCCACCGTAGGAAGCGCCCCCGATGGAATCCGTCACTTCGGTCCCCCGATTGATCCCGACTACCGGGACCGGGGACACTATCCGCGCCGGCGGCGAAGACACCCATTCCATATCGCTCCTCCAGCGCGAGATCACCGAGCACCTCGCCGGGCCGGACGGCGACGACAACCCGGAACCGGTGGCGCCACCGCAAACCGGCGACCGCGTCGGGCCGTACGTGTTGAAAGAACAACTCGGCAGCGGTTCGTCCTGCTTCGTCTACCGGGGTTGGGATGAATCGCGGCGCCGACCAGCCGCGCTCAAGATCATCAACTGGGAAAACGTCTTCGACCGCGCCGCGGCGATGCGGCAGATGCGCGTCGAAGCCGTGACCTTGTCCCGCGTCAAGCACCCGAAGGTGGTCCGCTTCTACGATTTCGGCTTCGACCCGCGCTGGCCCTATCTCGTCACCGAATTCATCGACGGCCAACCCCTCGGCGAATTGATCCGCTCCGGCGGGTCGCTGCCTTTGGAGTGGTCGATCTACATCATCTCCCAAGTCGCGGACGCGCTCGGCGCCGTTTGGCAGGCGGGATTGGTCCACCGCGACATCAAGCCGGACAACGTGCTCGTCGGGCCCGAAGGCAGCGCCAAGCTCATCGACTTCGGTCTGGCGAAAGCGACCTCGCTGCAAGCGCTCGCCGGGCAAACGGGGCCGGAACTCGCCGGCACCGCGAGCTATTTGGCGCCGGAGCAGGCCATCGACGCGTCGGTCGTCGATCTCCGCGCCGACATCTACGCGCTCGGCATCACCTTCTACGAAGCGCTGACGGGCAAGCTGCCGTTCGTCGGGAAGAATCGCATCCAGATGATCTTCCATCATCTGAACACGGTGCCGACGGCGCCGAATCAGGTGAACCCGAAAATTCCGGCGCTGGTGAGCGACCTCTGCATGTGGATGCTGGCCAAGAACCCGCACGAACGCCCGCAGAATTACGACGAACTCCGCACCGCGTTCGACGCCGTCGTGGGCGGGTGAGGCACTTCCGATTTGCGGAATGGGAAGCTCGCGGGATTGCTTTCAGAGTCGGACGCGTTAGCGACGTTTTGAAGTCGAACGTCGCTAACGCGTCCGGCTCTGACACATCTGTCACTTCGCTTTTTGCAATCCCTCGGCCAATTCCTTCGGGTCGAGAACGCCGTTCTTGTCTTTGTCCCATTCCGCGAAGAACCGCTTCATCGCGGCGTCGTACTCGGCCCGGCTGGTCTTCCCGTCTTTGTCGGTGTCCATCGCATCGAAGAGAGTCTTGGCGACCGGATTCGGCGGCGGGCCGAAGCCGCCTCCCATGCCGAAGACTTGCGGGACATAGCCTTGGCTCTTCCCGTCGAGTTGCGCGGCGATCGACTCGGTGCGCTTCTCGAAGAAAAC
>JANOSQ010000072.1:0-3994 GCA_031415915.1 Fimbriiglobus sp.
GCCCGTGAACAGCTCGAACTGCTTCGCCGCTTGGCGGACGAACATATCGACGCCCGAGATGACGCTGCAACCCCGCGCCTCGGCATCGCGGATGAGCAGCGTATGCTCGGGGTTGTAAACCGTGTCGAAGATCACCAACCCCGGCTTCAGAAAGCTGGCGTGCAACGGCGATTCATCCACATTCGGGTGCATCCCCACGGGCGTGCAGTTGACGATGACGTTGCTCTGGACCGCGTTGTGACGGGCTTGCCAATCGCAGAATTTGCAGCCGAGTTCATTGGCGAGCTTCTCCGCCCGTTCGACCGTGCGCGAAGTGATCGTCACATGGGCCCCGGCCCGCAACAGCGCCGCGACCACGGCCCGCGCCGCCCCCCCGGCCCCGAGCACGAGCACGAATAACTGCGAGAACTCCACCGGCTTCACCCCCTCGGCCAAGGCTTTGGCATCGAGGTGCGTCCGCAAGGATTCGAGCGCCGCGGGGTAGTCGGTGTTCGCCGCGAAGAAGCTTCCATCGGCCCGCGCTTGCAGCGTGTTGGCGGCGCCGACGATGCGCACCATCGGGTCGGCTTCCTTGGCCCGGATCGCTGCGGCCTCCTTGTGCGGGATCGTCACGCTGTAGCCGCTGATCGGCACGAGGTTCATCGCGTCGGTCGCCTCGGGGACTTGGCCCTCCGGCACCCGGAACGGGACGTACACCGCATCGACCTTCAACCGGCGGAACATATGGTTGTGCAGAATCGGGCTGAAACTGTGGCCGACGGGGTCGCCGAGCAGCGCGAAGAACTTCGTGTTCGGCCCGATCTTCCGGACCGGATACGTTGTGCGGAATTCGTCCATCGAGGGCAGGCCGGGGGCGATGCCGCGCTCTTTGTTGAAGGCGGCATAGATCCACGGCGCGCCGAACTTCAGCGCCGTGAAGCGCGTCGGGAAGCCGAACTCGCCCATCCCGAAGGCGATGGTCGGTTTCGGCGCCCGCCGCTGGAGTTCCACAATGCGGCGCAGGTCGTCCGGCTTCGTCGGCAGCACCGCGAGCTTGTACACGTCCGCGTCTTGCGTCAGCATCTTGTCGTAGATCTCGTCCAAGTTCCCCGGCGTTTCGGTCGTGTTGTGGTAGCTGACGACGCGCTTCACCGGCCCGAAGCGGCGGATGCCGTCGGCGATGTCGGTCTCCAAGTCGACCCATTCAAAAAGTCCCGAGACGATGGCTTGCCGGAGCACCGTTTGCCGTTCGGGTTCGGTGCCGGGCCAGCGGCCGCCGTCGACGGGCCGGCGGAAGGTCGCCATCCACGGGCAGCCCTTGTAGGGGAGTAGCCGTTTGAAATCGACGGCTTTGGTGAGGAAGTCGATGCGGACTTCGAGGAACTTGGCCCCGCGCGCCGCGGCCTCGCGGAGTTCGACCTGCATCATCTTGTGGCGCGTCCGGGCCACGACCCCGCACACTTTATCCGGCCCGACTGACATGGGAGAGTCTCGAGGAATCGATGCGATACGTTGTACGTCTGCGACCGTCACTTGCCGCCGTATTCGTCCTTCCACTCCTCGTACCACGCCATCTGGATCGCTTCGAGGATCTTTTCCGACGACTTGCCCGGTTCGCCTTCGAACCCTTCGAGGTCGAGCACCCACTTGTGCATATCGGTGAAGCGCACGGTGAGCGGGTCGAGGGTATCGTAGCGCTCGAAGAGGAGTTCGCCGATTTCGCGCGAGTCGGTCCAGGTCACGGGGGAATCCTCAAGCGAAGAAGTCGGCGACGGGCACGGCGAAGCCGGGGAGGAAGGGGGCGGTGCTGTGGTCATTAGGGACAATCTACCCGAGATTCTCATTGGCTACGCAGAGCGCAAGGCCGCAGATTTCCCAAAAATACGCTTGAACACTTGGTGAACTCATGTAATATATATTCTTCCTCCAGGATGAAGCCATGATCAATACCACACTTTGGCCGCTCGACCCACACACGGAGGCCAAGCACGCACTTCTCAAACTATACTTGGATCGCTGGTTTCCCATCATGGGGAAACACAACAGCAGGATCAATTACATCGACGGATTCGCTGGCCCCGGCCAATACCGAGGCGGAGAAAAGGGATCTCCCATTTTGGCGGTCGAATCTGCCATGAAACACGTCGCCAATGGATCGCTTGCACCAAACGTGACCGTGAACTTCATTTTTGTGGAAAGCGACAGCGGCCATGCCGCACACCTCCGTCAAAAGCTCGCTGAACTAAACGCGCCGAAGCAATTCAAGATCGGTGTGATCGAAGGAGCCTTTTGTGACAGTATGGAAGAGACCCTCGGAAAGATCGAGGCCGAGAAGAAGGCACTCGCCCCAACATTCGCCTTCGTCGATCCGTTCGGGTTCAGCGGCATCCCGATGTCTCTCATGGCGAGAATCCTCAAATTTCCGAAGTGCGAGGTATTCATTAACGTCATGGGAGAGTTCATCAACCGCTTCCTGGAACACCCCAACGACGCGATCACCGAGCATTTCCCCGTCACGTTCGGAACGCGTGACGTCTTGGAGATACCGAATCAACCGGGTCAGCGACTCGACCTGATTCTTGGCCTTTATCGTCGTCAGTTGAAATTGCACGCCAATTTCGTTGGACAATTCGACATGCGAGGTCGGCGGGATCAGAAGACATACTCCCTTTTCTTTGCGACGAACGCCCCGAAAGGGTTTGAGAAAATGAAAGAAGCGATGTGGGCCGTCGACAAAACTTCGGGCAAAGAGTTCTCGGACGCCCTGGCTCAGAGCGGGAACCTCTTTGAAACGATGGGTTTCGATTGCCTTTGGGATGAACTGAGGAAGAAATTCACCGGACGCACCGTGCCGATGTCTGAGGTGGAAAAATTCGTGACCGAAGAAACCGATTATTTGCCGACGCACGCCAAGAAAATCTTCGCGACTCGGGAGAGCTCCGGGAAAATTGCTGTCCAACCGCTACCTGGCTGCAAGCGACACGGCAAATCGTTCCCGAGCGATAAAGTCCAAATCGAGTTCTTGACCTAAACTGGTCCTAACCGAAGGAGTCAGTCATGGCCCAGTCTACCGCGATTCAGTGGTGCGATTCGACCGAAAACCCCACGATGGGTTGCTCGGGCTGCGAATTGTGGAACGAGAATCACCGGACTTGCTACGCGGGAATCCTTCACCGTCGCTTCGGCGGTGTCTCGACAGGCTATGCGCCCTCGTTCGAAGAGGTGACGGCCTTTCCGGGACGGATGGAACGAGCCGCTCGATGGTCCGACCTCACCGGCCAAAAGCGCACCGACAAACCTTGGCTGAATGGGCTGCCCCGCCTCATCTTCGTATCGGACATGAGCGATGCGTTGTCGGACTCGGTGACTTTCGACTATCTCAAGAAAGAAATTATCGAAAATGTGACGAGTGAGTGCGGCCTTCGTCATCGCTGGTTGTGGCTCACGAAACGCCCCCAACGGATGGCCGCGTTCTCCAAGTTCATCGATCAGCCTTGGCCTCAGAATCTTTGGATTGCCACCAGCATTACGACACAGGCTTCCACGGCACGCATCAAGCACCTGCTCAGCATCGGAGATGGATCCACTGTTCGGTTCCTATCGGTCGAACCGCAGTGGGAACCCATCAACCTAGAGGAGTGGTTGCCGCAGATCGATTGGGTGATTCAAGGAGGTGAGTCGGGTACCTCGGCACAAGAATTCCATCTTGAGTGGGCCGAGTCACTCATCGCTCAGTGCAAAAACCACCACGTACCGTTTTTCCTCAAGCAGTTGGGGTCGAATGTTTGCTGGAAAGGCAACCCAACGAATTATGTCCATTCTCACGGTGGCAACTGGTTGGAGTGGCCGAAAGCACTTCGGGTACGCCAGCTTCCACTAGCAGCAAAATTGAAGGCATAGCTTGCCCTACCCGCCTTGGAACATCGTTGATTCCTCACCCGGCAAAAGTAGGCCCCTCCAAGCCTTGCCGGAGTTCCTTCGGCAAGGCTTCCCACGCGGCGGTGTAGCTTTCTTC
>JANOSQ010000073.1:0-5634 GCA_031415915.1 Fimbriiglobus sp.
CCAGTCTGCTCTTCGGCCCGTGGTCGCTGCCGTGGGGGCCGCTCGTCACGCTGCAGTCCCTCTGGGCGAACTACTGCGGCGGCCACGATGTCACGGAGGAAATCGCCGGCTGGCTCGACGACGCGGAGGTGGCGGAATGAGACACCTCGCGTTCGCCGCTATCCTCGCGCTCGGCCCCGTCGCCTCCGCCGGCATCTTCAGCCCGAACGAGCCGTGCCCATTTGAGGTCTCCGCCGAGGGCGTCGCCACGCCGCTTCCGCTGAACGTCTTCAAGCTCTATTTGAACGAGCGCGTCGCCGCATTGCAGCCGACGAGTTCGGATTTCCAAGCGGGCATCGCCAACGCCCCGACCTTCAAGGGGCTAGCCCGGCAGCGGCTGGCGGGTGCCACTCGCCTCCCCGTTCGCGGCGAACTGCTCGGCCAAAGCGCCGATTTACTGCGCCTCGGCCAGTATCGGCCAGTCATCGAGTTGTTGAAGCCGACGCTTCAAGACCGCAGCCTCGACTACCGCTTGTTGGCCCACCTCTCCTTGGCCCACGCCGGCTTGGGCGATTGGGACTTGGCCGTGAAGCGCAATGTGGATGCGGTGCTCGATGGCGATGCTCCCGCGGAGCTGAAGGGGACAAAGGCCGAACAGCTGAAGTGGATGTTGAAAATCGACAAAACGTACACGCGGCCTTGGTTGCTCGCGGCCCAACGCGACGCGAACCCCCAGTACCGAACAACCGACCCCGAGCCGCTCGCGCTCTTCCCGAGTGGCCCGCCCCCGGACGCCGTGGCCATCGCCCAGCAAATGGTGCTTTGGTCCCCGCTGGACGCCAACTTGCTTTGGCTGCTCGGCTCGGTTCACTTGGCCAAAGGAGACGTGCGCGAAGCGTTCGATATTCTCGAACAATGCCGGGAGCGCAAACTGACGTGGCCGAAGTTCCGCCAGCAGCACGCCCGCGCCGAAGCGCTCTACCGAGCGCTGCCGAAAGAAGCTCCGGAAGTAGCCTTGGTGCTCACCCCGGTACCGGAACCGACGCCCCCGCCGCGCGGTTGGGACGCCCTCTTCGCCGTCGTCGATCCCCTCACGTTCGCCGTCGTCCTCGGGGTCTTCGCGTTGCTCGCTTCCGGCATCGTCGCCTTGCAAATCCGCAAATGGCGCCGCCGGCCGCACCGGGGTGGATTGGCCTAGATCGCACCGGATGCCTACCATAATTGGACGGCCCTTCCGGCCGTCCGATTGGCTTTCCCCACCCTTGGAGCACCGCACCGATGGCCGTCCACGTTCAGAAAGAAGCCCCCGCCTTCACCACCCAAGCCGTCGTCAACGGCGAGTTCAAACCCGTGAGCCTGGCCGACTACACAGGCAAGTACGTCGTCCTCTTCTTCTACCCGCTCGACTTCACCTTCGTCTGCCCGACCGAGATCATCGCCTTCAGCGACCGCATCGCCGAATTCGCCAAGCGAGACACCGTCGTCCTCGGCTGCAGCACCGACAGCCGCTTCAGCCACAAAGCGTGGATCGAAACCCCGCGCACCAAAGGCGGCCTCGGCGAACTGAAGTACCCGCTGCTCGAAGACCTGACGCAATCGATCAGCCGCGATTACGGCGTGCTCATCGAAACGGTCGGCGTCGCCCTCCGCGGCCTGTTCGTCATCGACAAGACCGGCATCGTCCGTCACATCACGATCAACGACCTGCCCCTCGGCCGCAGCGTCGACGAAGTCCTGCGCTTGCTCGACGCGCTGCAGCACTTCGAGAAGCACGGCGAAGTCTGCCCCGCCGACTGGAAGCCGGGATCGCTGGCGCTCAACCCGAAGAAGGCCGGCGAATACTTCGAGAAGGCCAACGCGAAGGCGTGATGGTTGTGTCACCGCAGGATCTGGAGAGCGTCGACTTCGCGCGACGCTCCGGACCGTCGCTCATGCGTCCGGCGTTGGCCGATGTGAGTTCACTCTTCGTCCAAGCCGTTGAACATCCCGATGTAACTCATGTACCGGCGCTCGCTGAGGAACCGGCGTTGGACCCCGTCTTTCACCGCGCAGGTCGTTTCGTGGGTGTGGGTGCAATCGGGGAAGCCGCAGCGGGCGATGAACGGGCGGAACTCGCGGAAGTACATTTCGACCTCCTCGGGCCGCGTGTCCCACAATTGGAGTTGTCGCACGCCGGGGGTATCGACGACCCAACCGCCGGTTTCGAGCTTGATGAGTTCCGCGGTCGTCGTCGTGTGCCGGCCTTTCTGATTCTGCTCGCTTACGGTCTTCACCCGCAAGGCGAGTTCGGGTTGGATCGCATTCAACAGCGACGACTTGCCGACGCCGCTCTGGCCCGAGAAGACCGTGGCCCGGTTCGCGAGCAATTCCCGCAAGCGCGGTAGCCCTTGGCCCGTCTTCGCGCTCGTCAGCAGTGTCGGGATGCCCATTTGCGAGTAGGCCCCGATCATCGGCTGCAGTTCCGCGGCATCGGCGAGGTCGGCTTTGTTGAGGCACAGGATCGGCGCCAATTCCCCCCGGTGCGCCGTGGCGATGTAGCGGTCGATGAGGTGGATCTTGATCTCGGGTTGGACCAACGACATGACGATGACGACTTGATCGACGTTGGCCACCAGCACGTGCTCCTTCCGCCGGCTGGCCCGGGTGAGAACCCCGTGCCGGGGTTCGACGCGCTCGATCATTCCCTCGCCCACTTGATCCGCCAAGCGAATCGTTACCAAGTCCCCGGTCGTGACGATGCTGCGTTCATCCGTCAGCAGCGACTTCAGCAAGCGCCGCACCCCGCAGCGCACCACCGAGCCGTCATCCAATTCCACCATGCTGTGCAAACCCTGCACGCGCAGCACCCGGCCGACGCGCGCCTCGCCGCCCTCCTTCATCGACGGCATCGGCTCCCCGGCATCGTCTTGGATGATCGTGCGGTGGCGGGAGATGTCTCCCTTGGCCCGGACGCGCTCGCCCGATTGGGCATCCCCGGCCTCCGCCGCGTCCCCCTGAAACTGCACCGTGATGTCGTTCGCCCGCGGCGGCTTGTTCCGGTTCTTGCGGAACTCCACGCGGATCTTCTTCTTGGCCATACCCTTCAGGGTAATGGAAAGTCATCGGCTGTCAGCTAGGAAGAAGCGGCGCGGCGTGAGAACAAGGATTGTCGCCTGACTTTCCGGGATTCTTATGTAACAATTCGACCGCCGCGGGAAAAGAGACCACCGAAGTCATCAGCGCCTGCCAACAAGAACTGTCGTAACCGTTCACCCCTTGCAAAGTTTCGGTCCGGAGCCAGCGCTTCAATCCGCTTTGTTTCCAGCCCGACAAGGCTCTCGATGGCTTCCTCGGCGTTGCGTTTGCTCGACTCAAATGCCGCATGCCAATATTTGCCCATGCCCCTCAAACAGACTCAACTCACACACCTCGTCGCCAAGCGTGCCGTCCTCCACTCCCTGACCCCCGCTTCGGTTCATACCCTATCCGGCAGCGATCATCCCCGGAGGCGTTCCCACCATGCCGATCATCCGCTGCCCGCAGTGCTCCGAGAAAATGCAAGTCGACGGGGGCGATCTCGGCGAACGCGTCGTCTGCCCCGGCTGCGATCACCGCTTCGCCGCGCGCGAGGACGCCCCGGACAACGAACGGCCGAGCGAGCGGAGCCGCCCCAACTCCCGGTTGGACGACGGATTCGACCGCCCCCGGCCGAAGGCCAAATCGAACAAGATACTCTGGATCATCCTGATCGCGGTCACCGTGCTGCTGGTCCTGCCTTGCGCCGGCTGCATCGGCTTCGTAATTTACGTGAACACCGCGAAGGAAAGCTTCGCCGGCCCGTGGGCCGATCACTCCGTGACCTCGTTCGACGGCGGACCGGCACCTGTCACGGCCAGTTTCCCGGCCCCGCCAATCAGCGGTGTCTTGACCGATACCGTCAATGGCGGCAACGGGGCCGCTCTCGCGTTTAACAACATGGATCAAGCCGGTTCGATGAAAGACGCGGTCTTCGTCATCGGCTACGTCGATTACCCCGAGGGTACGACCAATCCGCTCGACAAGGGCTATCTCCAGATCCGCACCGAACTGACTGCGACGCACCTCTACAACCCGCTGATGGCACCGCGGATTGCGAGTGAGAAATCGACGACACTGTACAACAACTATCCGGCCAAGGAAGCCAAGTACATGGGCGATGATGGCGGGTATGTCCTCCAAATCATCCATGTGAACGACCGGCCGCGCAACGGTCCGGCCCGGCTCGTCGTCGTCCTCGCCGGCGGCATCGGCATGAAGGAAGAAGACAAACAGAAGTTCCTCAACTCGGTGAAGATCGGGAAGGGGAAATAGGCGGGGTCTGGTCAATAGCCAGACAGCATCGGCAGTTCTTGCTTCGTCCCAAAGGGACAACCGATGGTAGCCAGGGGTGGAGCGCAGCGGAACCCCTGGAAGGTCGGTGGAGGGACGGGACACCGAAGGTGCCACACGGCCTCAGTTCGGTAGCCCCGCTGGGGCCCGATCAAATCACTTCCGGCAGCCAGAGGGGTTGAACCCCTGGCTACCATCGGTCGTCCCGTTGGGACGCAAACTCTGACCAGCGTGGACTCCACTACAATTCCCCCATGCTCCTCCGCCTGTTCGCCCCGCCGACCGGTTCGCCCTTCGAACTCGCGGCGGAGGCCATCGCCGTCAAGATCCGCTGGGTCGGGTTGGTCGTCGGCTTCCTGCTGGCGAACTTCGGCCCCGCCGGCGACCTCGTCGCGCTCAACGTCATCCTCGCCCTCGGCTTCGCCTTCACCGCCCTCGACACCGCCTTTTTCTGGCGCGGCCGCGTCTTCCTGCGCGATCACCCGCTCGTCATCTCGGCGATGGAAGCGCTCTTCATCGGCCTGCTCTGCTTCGGCGAAACCGGCCCCGACAGCCCGTTCCGCTTCTACTACCTGCTCTCGCTCATCTGCTGCGCCATCCGCTACAGCCCGCGGATCACGTTCCTCACCTGCGGGCTCGACATCCTCAGCTACGGGGTTCTCTGCGCCGTCGTGGATGGGCCATCGAACATCCGCCCGCTCTTCCTGCTCACCGTCGTCGTGCTCGTCTGGGCGACGTGGGCCGCGGGCGCCATGGCACGCTTGTTGAAGCGCACCGAAAGCGAGATGCGGATGTTGAACCTCGCCCTCACGGAGAACCAAGGGCAGCTCGAATCGCGGATCGCGGAGCGGACGCGGGAACTGGAGGAATCGCAGGCCCAAGTGCTGCACCAGGAGAAGATGGCCGCGTTCGGATTGCTGGCCGCGGGGATCGCCCACGAGGTCGGCAACCCGCTCACGAGCATCAGCGGCATCGTGCAAATGCTCGATCGCCGCGACCCGGACGAGTACACCCGGACGAAGCTGGCGCTGGTGACGGGGCAACTCGCGCGCATCCAGAACATCCTCCGCGAACTGATCACCTTCAGCCGGCCCGCGAGCGATCTCAGCGGCCGTGTCAGCACCCGCGACGTGATCGAAGAGGCCCTCGGCATCGCCAAGTATTACAAGGGCGGCAAGAACCGCAACATCGTCTCGTCAGTCCCGGATGATCTGCCCGCCATCGTCGGCGTCCGCGATCAACTCGTCCAAGTGATCTTCAACTTGGTGCTGAACGCGATCGACGCCACCGGCAAAGGCGGGAGCATCG
>JANOSQ010000074.1:0-3665 GCA_031415915.1 Fimbriiglobus sp.
CGTATTGGTGCGATCCTTCGACGAACCGACCGACGACGAACGGACCCGCTACCGGGAATTGATCCGGCGCCGCGTGGAAGGGTGGCCCGTCGCGTACCTCGTCGGCAGCAAGGATTTCTTCCTGCTCCGGTTCGAAGTGACGCCCGCCGTGTTGATCCCCCGCCCGGACACCGAAACGCTTGTTCAGGTGGCACTCGAAATCCTGAAACCCCAACCGGGGGCCAAAGTGCTCGATCTCGGCACCGGGTCCGGGTGCATCGCCATCAGCTTGGCCCACCAGTGCCCCGGTCTCGTCGTCGAGGCGACGGACGTTTCGCCCGATGCCCTCGATGTCGCCCGCCGCAACGCGATCCAGCACGGCGTGCAAGGCCGCGTGCGGTTCCGCCAAGGCGATCTGTTCGCCGCCGTGCCCGAGGGGGGCTTCGATTTGATCGCCAGCAATCCGCCGTATATCGCGCCCTCGGAGATCGCGTTGTTGGCGGCGGATGTGCGCGACCACGAACCGCGACTGGCTTTGGATGGCGGGCCGGACGGTTTGGCGTTTTACCGGCGCATCGCGGCCGAGGCGGGGAACTTCTTGAAGTCGAGTGGCACCCTTTTGCTGGAAATCGGCTACACTCAAAACGACGGTGTGCGGGCGCTCTTCACCGACCGACCCGAGTGGACGCTCGGGGAAACGGTGAAAGATCTGGACGGTCGTTGGAGAGTGATCGTCGCGCAGCGCCGCTGAGTTCCGGATCCACCCCACTTCCCGCGTGGTGCCCGTGCCGACGGATGCACTCCCCTTCGAAGACATCCTGCAACGCCTGCCCGTCTCGGTGGCCCGGCTCGATCCCGGGCTGCGCGTCACGTACATCAACCGCCGGTTGGCCGAATATTTGAACGTGCCGGTCGAGCGCGCCCTGGGCCGCACGATGCTCGAACTCGGCATGACCCACGAGACGTGGGGGGAATGGATCCCGCACGCCCAACGGGCTTTCGCCAGCGGCCGGCCGGAGGAGTTCGAGTGCGTTTGCCGCCAGGGGGCGCTCGAGCGCTTCGTCCAGTACCGCTTCGCCCCCGAACTCGATGCGGAAGGCCGGGTCGTCACGCTCTTGGTGGTGGCCCTCGCCAACGACGAAATCCACCGCGTCCGGGACACGTTGGCCGCGAGCGAGCAGCGTTTTGGAACATTCATGAACGCCATGCCGATCTTGGTTTGGTTGTGCGACGAAGAAAGCCGGTACGTCTATCTGAACCCCCACTATTGCCAAGTCATGGGGATCGCGGCGGAAGAGTGGTACGGCAAGCATGTCGATGAAGTCTGGCCGGCGGAGATCGCGAAACAATTTCGCCACAACGACCAGCTCGCCGCCGAGTCGGCGACGCCGATCGAAGTGCGCGAGACGGCGTGCACGCCGGACGGCGTGCAACGGCACTGGATGAACGTGAAGTTCTGCTACAAGGATTCGGCGGGGCGCCGCTTCCACGGCGGCATCGGCTTGGACATCACCCAACAAATCCTGCTCGAAGAAGAAACGCGCCGGCTCGAGAAGCGCTTGTTCCAATCCCAGAAACTCGAATCGCTCGGTTTGATGGCGGGCGGGATCGCCCACGATTTCAACAACTTGCTCACGGCCATCTTGGGCAACATCGAGTTGGCCCGCGGGCATGCCCCCAAGGCCGGGCCGTTGGTCGAGTCGCTCTCGAAAGTCGAGCAAGCCTCGGTGCGCGCGGCCGAGTTGTGCCAGCAGATGCTCGCCTACTCGGGTCGGGGTTACCTCTCGGCCAAAGAATTCGACTTCAACGAACTCGTCCGCGATTTGACGGGTCTGCTGAGCACCCAAATCGCCCAAGGAGCCGATGTCCAGCTCGATTTGGCCCCCGCCGAATTGCGGATTCGCGGGGATGCGACGCAGTTGCGGCAAGTCGTGATGAACCTGATCACGAACGCGTCCGAAGCGCTCGGCCAGCAACCCGGCACGATCCGCCTCACGACACGCCAGCGCTACGAAGCGCCGGAGGGGTTGGAGCCGGGCGACTACGCCGTCCTCGAAGTTGCGGACACCGGCTGCGGGATGTCGGAAGCGACGCAAGCCCGCATCTTCGAGCCGTTCCATTCCACGAAGTTCACCGGTCGCGGCCTCGGCTTGGCGGCGGTGCAGGGGATTCTCCAAGCCCACCACGGCCGCGTCACCGTCGCCAGTCAGCCGGGGCGTGGGAGTACCTTCACCGTGTTCCTGCCCGCCCACGAACCGGTGAAAACCCCGGAGAAACCGCTGTCCCGGGAGCGCGTGCTCGCCCGCTCGGGGTTGGGCAAGGTGGTGCTGCTCATCGACGATGAAGCCGACGTGCGGGGCATCATGCAGCGTGTGTTGGAAGCGTCCGGATTCTCGGTGCTACACGCGTCCGACGGGCTAGAAGGCGTGGCGACCTACCGGGAGCACAAGACCCGCGTCCACCTCGTCTTGCTCGACCTGTCGATGCCCAAGCAGAGCGGGGTGGAAACCTACCGGCAGCTCCGCGAGATCGGGCCGGATGTGCAGGTCATCCTCACGAGCGGCTTCGGCCCGGAGCGGGCGCTCGCGGAGTTCGAGGGGATGGGCCTGGCGGCGTTGCTCCGCAAACCCTTCCGCGTCGAAGATTTGCTCGACGCCGTCTTCGGCGTCTTGAAGCCGGCGTAATGGGTGCGATTTCAAGACGAGCAATCACCCCACGGCGACGGCGTTCGTCAACTGTTGCACGGCGGCGGCGACCGCCCCTTGCAGTTTCGTCCCCTTCGCGCACACGATCCGGCAATCGGCGAAGGATGGCCGAAGCGCCCGCTTCCCTGTGAGATCCACTACCCGCTGAAACAGCCCATCGTCGGCCGCGAAGAGCCGGCTGTGGATGAACACCGTCCTCGGGTTGAAGAGATTGACGACCGCCGCGACTGCGATGGCGAGGTACTTCGCCGTCTCGTGCAACTCGCCGGCGAGCGGGCCGCGGCCCGAGTGGACGAGGGCCAAGGCTTCTTCCACCGTCACCGTCCGGTTCAATTTCCGGCCGACGCGCTCCGCGAAGGCGCCGTCGTTGCAAACCGTCTCCAAACAGCCGGTGTTTCCGCAACCGCAGGCGCGGCCCCCCTCGGCGACCACGGTGATGTGCCCGATCTCGCCGGCCAGCCCGCTGTGCCCATTCAATACCCGGCCGCCGCTCATCACCCCGAGGCCGACGCCGGCGCCGACGTCCATGATGGCGAAGTCGTCCAACCCCACGGCCAGACCGTAATCGCGCTCCGCGAGGCAAAGGGCGTGCGATTCTTGCACCAGCACCCCCGGCAAGCCGAGACGTTGCTCCAAATCGGCGGCGGGCCGTTGGCCGTCGGTCATCGGCAAGTTCGGCGACAGCACCCCGCGGCCGTGCCGGTCGTCGATCAACCCCGGCAGGCTGACCCCGACGCCGAGGGTCGCGATCGGCCCTGTGGTCATCAACGCTTCGCACTGCTTCGCCAACGCGTCGATCAATTTGGAATAGGTTCCCGGCGTCGCGAAGCTCCGGCCTTCGGGGTGCAGCAGACCGTCCAAGCCGGCGCGGACGATCTCGCAGCGGGCCGCGTCGATGACGATCCCGAGGACTTGGGCGTTCGCCGTCGCCAATCGCAATTGGAGCGCCGGCCGGCCGCGCGCCGATTCGAGGGCCGGCGA
>JANOSQ010000075.1:0-1660 GCA_031415915.1 Fimbriiglobus sp.
GAACGCGGACATCCTGCTCCACTGCCGCGGCGCCGGGCCGCACGTCCGGGGGTGTTGGGTCGTCGATTTGGTGCTGGGGAAGGAGTGACCAACCGGAACGTATTCTTCCGGCCTGTAAGGCCGGTTCTGTCAGCCCAGGCCGGAGTCTTCGGAGGCCTGGGATCGCACCATCGCGAGGATCCCCGGCCTGTAGGGCCGGTTCACGGCTGGAAATGAATCGGCCTTTCAGGCCGAGGGAATGTTCGTCGGGGTGAACCCAGGCCTCCGAAGACTCCGGCCTGGGCTGACAGAATCGGCCTTTCAGGCCGAAGAATCCTGGATGACACTTTTTGAACAGACAACCGCGGCGATTTTTCCATTGGTATCCCCCGCGCATCTGCGTTATAGTCCACTCTCTGCCAGTGCGCTCATCCGCCCGCCTTCGGTGGTTCCATGCCCAAGCCGACCGTGGCTCTGCTACTCCTACTCCTCGGGTTAGCCCCGCTGCACGCCGCCGGGAAGGTGACGCCAGTCGCCGTGAAGCTCGATAGCCCCGAGGCGTCGCAGCAATTGCTCGTCACGCTCGATGCCGCCGATGGAACCCGCGGCGCCAAGTACGAAGTCGCCGACCCGGCCATTGCGATCGTCGATGCCGCGGGGCGGATCACGCCGAAGGCCGAGGGGAAGACGGATGTCGTGGTGAAGCACGGGGCCGACACCATCCGCATCCCGGTCGAAGTGACGGGCCTCAAATCCCCGCGGCCGGTGTCGTTCGAGCAGGAAATCATCCCGATTCTGACCAAGGCTTCGTGCAACAGCGGCGGATGCCACGGCAAGGCCGAGGGACAAGCCGGGTTCAAGCTGAGCGTCTTCGGATTCGACCCCGAGGCCGACCACCAAGCCCTCGTGCACGACAGCCGCGGCCGGCGCATCTTTCCCGCGTCCCCCGCTAACAGCTTGGTGCTCCTCAAAGGCGCCGGCATTGTCCCGCACGGTGGCGGCAAAAAACTCGACGCGGACGGACTCCGCTACCGCCGCGTGCTGCGCTGGCTGCAGGAGGGTTCCAAATTCGCCGGGGTGCAATCTTCGCCGGTGGCCTCGCTGGAGATCGAACCGAATCAGCGTACGCTGGCCCTCGGTAGCACACAGCAACTGCGGGTGACGGCGATCGGCGCCGACGGCAGTCGCCGGTGCGTGACCGCCGAAGCGGAGTACAGTTCGAACGCGGACACCATCGCCGGGGCCGATGGGCGCGGGTTGATCACGGCGGGGAGCAAGCCGGGCGAAGCGGCGATCCTGGTGCGGTACATGGGCCACGTCGCGGTCTGTCGGGTGACGCTGCCGCGGCCGGGAGTGAAGTTCGCGCGACCGGCGGAAGCCAACTTCATCGACAAGAACGTCTGGGACAAACTCGAACGCCTCGGCATCCCGCCGAGCGAACTGGCCGATGACGCCACCTTCCTGCGGCGCGTCTTCCTCGATGTCATCGGTACGCTGCCGACATCCGCGGAGGCAAGTGCGTTCCTCGCGGATGCGGCGCCGGACAAACGCGCCAAGCTGATCGACAAGCTTTTGGAACGGCCCGAGTACGCCGACTTCTGGGCGATGAAGTGGGCTGACATCTTGAAGGTCGACAAGGACGCCGTGACGCCGCAAGGGGCGGTCGCCATGACGCGCTGGA
>JANOSQ010000076.1:0-5906 GCA_031415915.1 Fimbriiglobus sp.
TTCGAGATGAAGCCCTTCGCCGTCGACGAGCAGTTCGGCGGCGGCAAGCCGTTGGCCATGACGTGGGACGACCGCGGCCGGCTGTGGGTCAGCGTGACGATGGACTATCCGAACGAACTGAAGAAGGAGGGCGAAGGCCGGGATAAGATTTTGATCCTCGAGGACACCGACGGCGACGGCAAGGCCGACAAGGTGACCACCTTCGCGGACAAGCTGAGCATCCCGACGAGCCTGCTCTTCGCCCACGGTGGCGTCATCGTCCACCAAGCGCCGGACACGCTCTTTTTGAAGGACACCGACAACGACGGTAAAGCCGACCTGCGGACGAAGTTGATGACGGGTTGGGGCACCGCCGACACGCACGCGGGGCCGAGCAACCTGCGCTATGGCTTCGACAACTGGATCTACGGCATGGTCGGCTACGCGGGCTTCAACGGCACCGTGGCCGGGGAGAAGCTCAACTTTCGGCAGGGGCTGTACCGGTTCAAGATGGACAACGTCCCGAACGAACCGGGCGATCCGAACGTCCTCCGCGTCAACAACTTCAAAGTCTCCAAGCTCGAGTTCCTCCGCAGCGTCAGCAACAACGCGTGGGGCGTCGGCTTCGACGAGACCGGCGAACTCTTCGGCAGCACCGCCAACGGCTGCGTGCTCGTCCACATGCCGATCCCCAACCGCTACTACGAAAAGGTCAAGGGCCTCAACCCCGCCGTGCTGGCGCCGATCGCGGACAACAAGTACTACCCCGTCACCGACAAGGTCCGACAGGTGGATTGGCACGGCGGCTACACGAGCGCCGCGGGGTGCACCATCTACACGGCGCGCACCTACCCGAAGGAATACTGGAACCGCACGGCGTTCGTGTCCGACCCGACCGGCCACCTCACCGCGGCCTTCGTGTTGAACAAAGAGGGCACGAGCTACACGGCCCGCCACGGTTGGAACCTCGTGGCGAGCCAAGACGAATGGGCCGCGCCGATCGACGCCCAAGTCGGCCCGGACGGGAACGTCTGGGTGCTCGACTGGTACAACTTCATCGTCCAGCACAACCCGACGCCGCAGGGGTTCCAGAACGGCAAAGGGAATGCCTTCGAAACGCCGCTACGCGACAAGAAGCACGGCCGCATTTACCGGGTGGTCTACACGAAGGCGAAGCCGGAGAAGCTGCCGGATCTGAAGGATGCGAAGGTCGAAACCTTGGTGGCGACCTTGGGGAACGACAATCTGTTCTGGCGGATGCACGCCCAGCGCTTGCTGGTGGAGAAGGGGGATCCCGGAGCGGCCAAGCTGTTGAACGGCGTCGTCTCCGATCCGAAATCGGAACACCGGCAAGTGCTCCATGCGATTTGGGCAATGACGGATACGGAGCGCAAGACGTGGGGCCTCTCGCATCCGTCTCCCGCCGTGCGGACCGCTTCGATTACCACGATGCCGAATCTAGAAGTGTGGGCCGAGGTCATCATCGCGGGCAAATTGCTCGACGATCCCGACGCGGGCGTGCGGCTCGCCGCTTGGCTCAAACTCTCCGAGATCGACTACCCTCATCCAACGGGGTTGGTCGGAATGAACATGGTCGGTCATTTGGCGGCGTTGAATAGTTCGTCCGACCGGAACATTGCCGATGCGACACTCATGGCGTGCATGACCCACGCCGAAAGTGTTCTGGACCGGGCACTGACTGGGAAGCACACGTGGTCGAAGGAAGGCCTCGCTGCGCTCGAACGGGTCGCTCTCAACTTCGCTTCAAAGACCCCCAAATCTCTCGGCGCTGTGATCGGCACGCTCAATGACACCCCGGTGTCAGCGGCCATCATCAACGGCTTCACCGCCGGTTGGCCCACCGGCAAATCGGCCGAACTCACCGCAACCGACGAAAAAGCCCTCGCCCAAGCGCTCATCAAAGTCCCCGCGACTTCGCGCGGCAAGCTCCTGAAGCTCGCATCCACATGGGGCGTGAAGGGCCTCGGCACCCAACTCGCGGAACTGACCAAAGGCCTGTTCGCCGTCGTCGCCGATGCGAAGGCGACCGACTCGGCCCGGCTCGACGCCGCCAAGCAAGTGCTGGAATTCCAGCCGGCCGACGAAGCCGCCGCGATGAAACTTGTCGAAGCGCTGACGCCGACCGCTTCGCCCGAACTCTCGTCCGGGATCATCGAAATCCTCGGTCAATCGAAGGCCAAGTCACTCGGCGCCACGCTCGTCGAGAAACTGCCGAAGTTGCCACTGGTCGCCCGCCCCGCCGCGCTGCGGTTGGTGCTCGCCCGGCCGGAATCGACCAAGGCGTACCTCGACGCCGTCGAAAAAGGAACGCTCCGCTTCGACATGCTTCAACTGGATCAAAAGCAGGCGCTGGCATCGCACCCGGACAAGGAACTGGCGGCCCGGGCCAAGAAGCTGCTCGCCCTCGGCGGCGGATTGCCCGATGCCAACCGGCAGAAGGTCATCGAAGAATGGAAGCCGATCCTCGCCAAGAAAGGGGACGTGCCCAACGGGAAGAAGATGTTCACGACGCACTGCGCCAAGTGCCACAAGCACGGGGCCGAGGGGATGCAAATCGGCCCCGATCTGACGGGCTTCGCCGTGCACCCCAAGGAAGAAATCTTGATCCACGTGCTCGATCCGAGCCGCAGCGTGGAAGGGAACTACAAGGCGTACACGGCCAAGCTCCTCGACGGCCGCGTCGTCACCGGCGTGATGAGCGCCCAGACGAAAACGACCGTCGAACTCCGCGACGCCGAGAACAAACTGTGGAACTTCCCGCTGGAGGATTTGGACGAACTGCTGGAATCGAAGCTGTCGCTGATGCCCGAAGGCTTCGAGAAGCAAATGAAGGCCGAGGAGATGACCGACCTGATGGAGTTCCTGACGCAGAAGGGCAAGTACGTCCCGATCCCGCTTGACAAGTACGCCACGACGACCACGACCAAGGGGATGTTCTTCGAGGATGCCGGCATCGGCGAACGGCTGGTCTTCAAGGATTGGGCTGCGAAGACGTTCGAGGGCGTCCCCTTCGTGCTGACCGACCCGCAGGGGGACAAGATCAAGAACGCGATCCTACTCTACGGGCCCAACGGCAAGAAGACTCCGCTGATGCCGAAGTCGATCACGATGCCCTGCAACACCGCGGCCAAGGCGATCCACTTCCTGTCCGGCATCGGCGGCTGGAACTTCCCTTACAACGACAAGAAGACGGTGGCGATGATCGTCCGGCTGACTTACGCCGATGGCAAGATCGAGGACCACGAACTGAAGAACGGCGTCCACTTCGCGGACTACGTCGGCCGGGCCAACGTGCCCGAATCGAAGTTCGCCTTCGCCATGACCGGCGGCCAGCAGGTGCGCTACCTCGCGGTGAACCCCAAACGCACCGATGCGGTGATCAAGACGATCGAGTTGGTGAAAGGCCCGCACGAGTCGGCGCCCGTCGTCATGGCGGTGACCATCGAGACGCCGTGATGTGTTACAAGATGCCCGCGATCAATCCGATTGCGACGAGGAACAGCAGCGCCGCGACGAGGCGCTGGATGCCGGGCATCGTCATCTTCTTGAGGTAGCGGTTCCCCAGCAGTGCCCCGGCGAATGCGGCCAGCACCGCGACCGATAGCAATCCGAGATCGAGCCGCGATCCTCCGTTCGACAGCGAACTCGCATAGATCCCGAGGCGGGTGAAGTCGATGAGGCAGGCGATGGCGACACCGGTGGCGATGAACGCTTCCTTCGCTAAGCCGGCCCGCGATAAGAACGCGGATCGCAGCGCCCCTTGCATCCCCGACAGCCCGCCGAAGAATCCGCTCAAGATTCCCCCGAGCGGAAGCCAGCGCGGGCCGAAGGTGCGATTCCGCAATCGGGGCGCGAGTTCGATGGCGGCGAAGCCGAGTAACAGTAGCCCGACGACGAGCTTCACCGCTTCGACCTTCCAAAACCGTCCGAATACGCGGTACTCCAACGCCACATCGAGTTCCGCGAGCAGAATCAGGCACCACGCCCCCAGAAACGATGCGGCGATGGCCGGCAGCCCGAAGCGGAGTAGGATCGCGCGATCCGCTCGCCGACCGACCAGCGCGAGTTTGAAGAGGCCGTTGAGGAAGTGGACGACCGCCGTCGCGGCCACGGCTTGTTCCACGGGCATAAACAACGCGAACGCGGGCAACAGCAACGTGCCCAAACCGAAGCCGGAATAGAACGTCAACCCGGACGCCAACAGCGCGACGACTCCGACGATGAAGTAGCTCATAAGGTCCCCACTTCAACTCTTCACTACCGCGCGCGGCCCGCACTTCTGATAATAGGCCCCGCAGTCCCCTTTCCCCGAGGTTCGCACCATGACTTGGAAACTCGCCGGCGCCGCGACGATCGCATTCGGCGCGCTCGCCCTGCTGCTCGTCCCGCGATCGCACGCCGACGAAAAAGCGGTCCGCGTGCTGCCCGGCTTGCAGAAGGACGGCTTCATGCAGTTGCCGAACCAGTGGAAGCTCAACCCGGCCGGGTCGCACGTCGAAGTCGGCGATCTGCCGACGAACATCCAACTCCACCCGACGGGGCAGTTCGCGGGGGTGCTGCACTGCGGGTACAAAGAGCACGAAGTCCACATCCTCGACCTCAACGCGAAGAAGCGCAAGATCGTTTGCCGTGTGACCGTCGATCAGGCGTTCTACGGGCTGATGTGGTCGGCCGACGGCAAGCAAATCTACGCCAGCGGCGGCGAGTTCGACGTCGTCCACATCTGGGACTTCGACAAAGGCCTGCTGCACAACCACCGCACGCTCGATGTCGGCGGCGTACCCAACTTGAAGCGGGCCGTGCCGTCCGGGATCGCGCTCGATACGACGGGGAAGGATCTGTTCGCGTGCGCGATTTGGGCCGACGCCGTGGTGCGCGTGCCGCTGGACAACCCCGGGAACAAGGTCATCATTCCGTTGGCCTTCGTGGAGCCGAAGAAGGACGGGCCGCAAGGCGATCCGCCCAGCCCGCCGGACGGCCGCAAGGAAGACCCCAAGCCGAAGGTCGCCGACGAAGACGCCGGCGTGACCCCCGCGAAGAACAACGGCTACCCCTACGCCTGCCTCCCCGAACCGGGCGGTAAGCGCCTCTTCGTGAGCCTGTGGGCGAAGGGCGGCGTGGCCGTGGTCGATTTGGAAACCAACAAGGTCACGGCGGTCTGGAAGACGGCCAGCCACCCGACCGAAATGTTGCTCGACCCGAAGCGGAACGCGCTGTACGTCTCGTGTGCGAACAGCACGCAGATCACGGTCCTCGACCCCGCCGACGGGAAGCCGCTGCAAACGATCAACGCCGCGCTTTACCCCCAGGCCCCGGCCGGGAACACGCCGAGCAGCTTGGCGATGACCCCGGACGGCGAGATGCTCTTCGTGGTGAACTCGGACGCCAACAACCTCGCCGTGTTCAACATCGCCGACCCGAAGGCCGCAAAGTCGCTCGGGTTCATTCCCACTGGCTGGTACCCGACGAGCGTGCGCTACAACAAGCTCGACCGCACGCTTTACGTCGCCAACGGCAAAGGGAACGCGGCCAAGGCCAACCCGAGCGGGCCGAACCCGTACCTCGGCTCCTCCAACACTTTGGAATACATCGGGGAGTTGTTCAAGGGGAGCATCTCGGCGATCCCGCTGCCGACCCCGGTGGCCATGGCGAAGCATTCCAAAATCGCCTACCAGTGCAGCCCGTTGAACAAGGACAACGCCCCGAAGATCGACGATGTGCCGGCGGACAACCCGATCCCCAAGAAGGTCGGCGATCCGTCGCCCATCAAGCACGTCATCTACGTCATCAAAGAGAATCGCACCTACGATCAAGTCTTCGGCGATGTGAAGGAAGGCAACGGTTCGCCCGAAATTTGCCTCTTCCCCGAGGCGATCACGCCGAACCACCACAAACTCGCGAAGGAG
>JANOSQ010000077.1:0-4007 GCA_031415915.1 Fimbriiglobus sp.
GACCGCGCGGCCCTGCTCGAGGTCGCTTCGGCGAGCGTCGAGCGCGGCACGGCGATCATCCGCCAGCTCCTCTCCTTCGCCGGCGGCGTCGACGGCCAGAGGATCCCGACGCACCTCGGCCGCGTGCTCGGCGAGGTCCGCGACATCCTCGACCACGCGTTGCCCAAGTCGATCCGGCTGGAAGTCGGCATCGCGGAGGACCTGTGGCCGGTCACCGGCGACGCCACGCAATTGTCCCAAGTGGTCATGAACCTCGGCGTGAACGCCCGCGACGCGATGCCCGAAGGCGGCACGCTCTCCATCGCCGCCGAGACCAGAATCCTCGGCGGCGATGTCGCCAGCGTCTACCCCGAAGGCAAACCCGGCCCCCACGTGCTGCTCTCGGTGTCCGACACCGGTAGCGGTATATCGGCGGAGGTCCTCGAGCGCATCTTCGATCCCTTCTTCACGACGAAGCCGTTCGGCCAGGGAACCGGGCTTGGCCTCTCGACCGTGCTCGGCATCGTCAAGTCGCACGGGGGATTCCTTAACGTCTACTCCGAGGTCGGCCACGGCACCCGCTTCACCGCCTACCTGCCGGCCCTCGCCGGCCCGGCGACCGCCGCCGCCGCACCGCCCGGCGATGCGGCTTGGGAAGGCCGGGGCGAACGGATCTTGATCGTCGACGACGAGCCTCTGATCTTGGTCACAGCCAAGGCCGTGCTCGAAGCGTCCGGCTACCGTGTCTTGACGGCGCGGGGCGGTGCGGAGGCCCTCGAGTTGTTCCGCGAGCGGCACCGCGACATCGCGGCAGTTCTCCTCGACATGATGATGCCGGGGATGGATGGCCCGACGGCGATGACGGCCATGAAAGCTTTGGACCCCCAGGTGAAAATCGTCGCGGCGAGCGGCCTTCGGTTGGCGCAGCGGCCGGCGGAAGCCTTCGCGGCGGGGGCCATCGCCTTCTTGAAAAAACCATTCTCCGACGGCGAATTGCTGCAAACGCTCGCGCGGTTGCTCCACGGCACGGCGTGACGCGGTTGCGATCCCCCCGGCTCCGTCGTAGTGTAGGCGGAGTTCACCGGTCCGGGGGAAGCGCCATGCCGACGCTGTTGATCGTCGACGACGACGCGCTCGTTTTGAAGGCCATCGAACTCAGCTTGGCCGGCGAGGGCATCGCCGTCCGCACCGCGATGACGGCCGCGGAAGCGATCCGCGATTTCTCGCAGAACCGGCCCGACTGCGCGATCAGCGACGTGCGTCTGCCCGACCGTTCGGGCCTCGATCTGCTCGCCGCCCTCCGGGCGATCGACGCGAAAGTGCCCATCATCCTGATGACCGGCTACGGCACGGCCGAGACGGCGATCGAAGCGATGCGGCGCGGGGCGTTCGATTACCTGCTCAAGCCGATCGACCCGGACGCTCTGCTCGAACTCGTCCTCAAGGCGTTCGCCGTCGCGCGGCTGATGCGGGTGCCGCCGCGGATGGCGCCGTCCGACGAGCCGGCCGGCGCGGACGATTTGTTCGTGGGGCAGGCGCCGGGGATGCAAGAGGTCTTCAAGACCATCGGCCGGGTGGCCCCCACGGACGCGACGGTCCTCGTGCTGGGCGAAAGCGGGACCGGCAAAGAGCTGGTGGCCCGGGCGATCTACCACCACAGCCGCCGGGCCGAGCGGCCTTTTCTCGCGATCAACTGCGCGGCGATCCCGGAGTCGCTGCTGGAGAGCGAACTCTTCGGCCACGAAAAAGGTTCGTTCACCGGGGCGGAGCGCAAGCGCGTCGGGAAGTTCGAGCAGTGCCACGGCGGCACGCTCTTCCTCGACGAGATCGGCGACATGACGCCGCTGACGCAGGCCAAGATCCTGCGCGTGCTCCAAGACGGCGCGTTCCAGCGGGTCGGGAGCAACGCGAGCGTCCAGGCCGATGTCCGGATCGTCGCCGCCACGAGCCGCAATTTGGAAGCGATGATCGCCGAGGGGCGCTTCCGCGAGGATCTTTACTACCGGTTGAATACGTGCACCATCCGGTTGCCCCCTTTGCGCGAGCGCCGCGAGGACATCGCCCTGCTGGTTCGCCATTTCCTCCGGCTCAGCGCCCGCGAGTTCGACCGGAAGGTGACCGCGGTCGCGCCCGAAGCCGCGGCGGCGCTGCGGGCGTTCCCGTGGCCCGGCAACGTCCGCCAGTTGCAGAGCATCGTCAAACAGTCCCTCCTGCGCGTCCAGGGGCCGGTGCTGGGGCTCGACGCCCTCCCCGCCGAAATCGCGGGACGGGTGGCCGTCCCCGAGATCGGTGTGGATGGGGCGGGCGACCACGACCTGACCCGCTTCATCCGCGAGCGCTTGGCGGGTGATTGCACGGCTCTCCACGCAGAAGTCATCGACCGCGTCGAACGGGAACTGCTCACCGCGGTGCTGGAATCGACCCGGGGCAACCTCACCAAGAGCGCGAGCATCCTGGGCATCTCCCGGCCGACATTACGGGGCAAGCTCCAGCACTTGGGCCTCGGTCTCGAAACCTTTTGCCGGATCGACCAACGCTAGTTGTGAAGCCCGGCGGCGGCGGGTTCCGGATTCCCCCCATGAAGCGACAGAAAACCCGTTGGTACCGCCTGCCGGGGCGACTGTTCCGCCGTTCGCTCCCGCGGCGGATCCGGCGGATGCTGCCGGTTCCGCTCGGCATTGTCGCGGTCGGTTCGGTGGCTTACCCGCTGATCGAAGGGCCCCCCTGGACACTCTTCGACGGGCTGTACATGACCGTGATCACGATCACGACCATCGGCTACGGTGAGATCCCCCAGCCGCTGTCCCGTCCGGGGCGTGTCTTCACGATGTTCCTGGCGCTCGGGGGCATTTTCGTCCTTTTCTACTTCGCCGCGGACGTGATCCGGAGTGTGGTCACCGGCGAACTCCGGGACCTGCTGGGGAAAGAACGCATGGACGACCGGCTGAAACACCTCGGCGGGCACACGATCGTCTGCGGCTTCGGCCGCATGGGGAAGATCGTCTGCGACGAACTGGAGCGGCACGGCCGGCCCTTCGCGGCGCTCGACGTGGCGGAACCCAAGGACGAATGGGGATACCGCCATGGATTGCGGGTCCGCGGCGACGCCACCGAGGACGACATCCTCCGCCACGTCGGGATCGAACGCGCGACCGCGCTGATCGCCGTTCTCGGTTCGGACGCCGGCAACCTGTACATCGTGCTCAGCGCCCGATTGCTGAACCCCAAGCTCACGATCGTGGCCCGCGCGGAGGAAGAGGACGCCGAGGCGAAACTGCGGAAAGTCGGCGCGGACAAAGTGATCTCGCCCTATTTGGAGGGGGGCCATCGGGCCGTCCAAGCCGTGTTCCAGCCCACGGTGCAGCACTTCGTGGATCAGGCCACCCGCAGCTGGCGGCTCGATCTCCAGATGGAGGAGTTCCGCGTGGAAGCCGGGAGCGAGTTGGCCGGGCGATCGCTGCGCGATTCGCGGCTCTCCCAAGATCACGGCGTGATCGTCGTCGGCATCGTGCGGCCCGACGGCGACGTACTGACCGCCCCCACCGGGGATGTCGAGATCGAAGCCGGAGCCACGCTCATCGCCATTGGGAAACGCCAACGGCTAACGGCCGTGGAGCCGTTGGTCCGCCGCAAGAACCCATCGGCGACAGAGGCCATTCGATCCCCGCCGTCGGAACCGCGCCCGGGCGACACTCCGCGACCTAGACCCATCACCCTTTAGGCCGGACTTCGAGTCGGCAAGGATTGTCTTCGCGCCGGCCACCGCCACGGCCAGCGCAGCCAAACCCGTTTTGCTTTTGTCGGGGCGGGCGCGGCGACGAAGCCCACCGGCTTCGATTCCCGGGTGGATTCGTGACCCGTGACCCGGTCGATCCAGATCTTATAGTAAATGATTTTGTACGTCTCGGATGGATCGCGGTGGGCCCGCGCCAGCCAAGCGGCCCAAACCGGCTCCCACCACCAGACTTGGGCCTTGAGGAGTCCGTAAGCCCGCAACCGCTCGTCGTTGTCCGCCGGCCGCTCGGGCG
>JANOSQ010000078.1:0-5046 GCA_031415915.1 Fimbriiglobus sp.
CTCCTTCTCGATGTTCATCTTCACGAGGTGCATGGGGATGTGCCCCGGCCCCTCGATCATCACTTGGCAGCCGTTTTTCCAAGCCTTCGTCGTCAGTTCGCCCAGTGTCGCAAGCTCCGCGAATTGGGCCGGGTCGTTGGCGTCGGCCAAGCTGCCGGGGCGGAGGCCGTCGCCGAGGGAGAAGGTCACGTCGTAGGCGCGCATGATTTCGCAGAGTTCGTCGAAGTGCGTGTACCACGGATTCTGTTGGTGATGGGTCACCATCCACGAGGCCATCAGCGAGCCGCCGCGGCTGACGATGCCGGTGATGCGGTTGCGCGCCAGCGGAACATGTTCCAGCAGCACCCCGGCGTGGATCGTCATGTAATCGACGCCCTGCTTCGCTTGGTGTTCGACCATGTCGAGCAACATGCGGGCCGTAATGTCGCGCGGGTCTTTGACGTTCTGGATAATCTGGTACACCGGCACCGTGCCGATGGGCACCGGCGACGCTTCGATGATCGCTTGGCGGATGCCGTCGATGTTGCCGCCGGTGCTCAGGTCCATCACGGTGTCTGAACCCAAGTGCACGGCCATGTGCAACTTTTCGAGTTCGTCGTCGACTTTGCCGGTCACGGCCGAGTTGCCGATGTTGGCGTTGATCTTGCACTTCGACGCCACGCCGATGCACATCGGTTCGAGGCCCTTTTTCAAGTGCTCGACGTTGGCGGGGATGACCATGCGGCCGCGGGCGACTTCGCTGCGGATGAGGTCGGCGTCGAGGTCTTCGCGCTGGGCGACGAATTCCATTTCGGGCGTGACGGTGCCCGCGCGGGCGGATTCGAGCTGAGTGAGCGACATTGGAAGAAAGTGCCCCAGTAGGGGCGGAGAGGCGAGCGGATGCTGCGTGAACACCCGGCTGGTTCGCTTTCCCCGCCGGAATGACCCGGTTGAGGTCCGAAGGGTGTGATCTCAGCACCCGGAACAACCGGGGGCACCCCTAGCGACAGGTTTGTTATATACGGAGGAGCCAGCGGGAGCAAAAGCGAGTTCGGATCCGCCCCAACGAAGAACTCACGCGATCAATTCCTTGATCACCTTCGCCGGTTCGACGCCCGTCAGCTTCTGATCGAGGCCCTGGTACTTGTACGTGAACTTGTCGTGGTCGATGCCGAGCAACTTCAGCACCGTGGCGTGGAAGTCGTGGACGGGCACCGGGTCTTTGGTGATGTTGTAGCTGAAGTCGTCGGTTTCACCGTAGACCGTGCCGCCTTTGGCCCCGCCGCCGGCCATCCACATGCTGAAGCAGCGCGGGTGGTGATCCCGGCCGTAGTTTTCTTTGGTCAGCCCACCTTGGCTGTAGATCGTCCGGCCGAATTCCCCGCCCCAAATGACGAGCGTCTCGTCGAGCATCCCGCGGTTCTTCAGGTCTTGGATCAGGGCGTAGCAGGGTTGATCGACGTCCTTGCACTGCGACGCCATCCGGCCGACGAGGTTGCCGTGGTGGTCCCAGTTGTTGTGGTAGACCTGCACGAAGCGGACCCCGCGCTCGACGAGCCGCCGAGCGGTGAGAACCGTGTTGGCGAAGGTGCCGGGTTTCTTGGCGTCCGGCCCGTAGCTCTCGATGACCTTGGCGTCTTCCTTCGTCAGGTCGGTGAGGTCGGGCACGCTCGTCTGCATCTTGAAGGCCATCTCGTATTGGGCGATGCGCGTCAGCGTCTCGGGGTCCCCCGTCTGAGCGTGGTTGAGTTCGTTCAGTTTCTTCAGGCCATCGAGGGTCGTCCGGCGGACATCGCTGGAAACGCCGGGCGGGTTGTTGATGTAGAGGATCGGATCCCCCTTCGCCCGGAACGGCACGGCCGCGTGCTCGCCCGGCAAATAACCCGACTGCCACAGCCGCGCCGAGATCGCCTGTACCTGATCCTGATTGCTCGGCACCGCGACCATCACGACGAACGCCGGGAGGTCCTTATTCAAAGTGCCGAGGCCGTAGCTCATCCACGACCCGAGGCACGGCTTGCCGGTGATCTGGTTGCCCGTCTGCATGAACGTGATGGCCGGCTCATGGTTGATCGCCTCGGTGTTCATGCTGCGGATGATGCAGAGGTCGTCGGCCATCTTCGCCTTCCACGGCAGCATCTCGCTGATCCACGCGCCGCCCTTGCCGTACTGCTTGAACTTGTACTTCGACGGGGCGATGGGGAAGCGGGCTTGGCCGCTGGTCATGGTGGTGAGGCGCTGGCCCTTGCGGACCGACTCGGGGAGATCCTTGTCGTAGTATTCGGCCATCTTCGGCTTGTAGTCGAAGAGATCCATCTGGCTCGGCCCGCCGACCATATGCAGGTAGATGACGCTCTTGACTTTGCTCGGGAAGTCGAGCTTCGGCAGGGCCGCGAGTTCGCCGATGGTGCCGGGCTTCTTGGTTTCCGCGGCCTGCGATTGCCCCATGAGAGACGCCAACGCGGCGGCGCCGAGGGAGAAGCCGGTGCTGCCGAAGAATTGCCGGCGGGTTTCGTGGGTGGAGAGTTCGCGGAAGGTCGATTCGCGGAGGAGTTCTTGATCGGTCATGGGAGGCTCCGGATTAGTGTTGGGCATGGAAACCGAGTTTGCGATCCGACTTCGGCGCTGCCGGCGGCGGGGCGAGCATCTGGCTGAGGACGCCGGCAATTTTGTTGATCTGGTCGTCGTGGAGGGCGACCGTCTCGGCGAGTTCTTTGACGATGGTGAGGATTTCGCCCGGTGTCGCCAGCAGTTTGCGGAGGCGGACGAACGAGCGGATGATTTCGATGTTGACTTCTACAGCCCGCGGTGAGTTCACTTGCTGGACCAGTTGCTTCGTCACAAATGCTAATCTGCCAATGGCTTACAATCTTGAGGTCACAAATTGTGACCTCAAGTTGCGAACCGCTACTTGTTCAAGAACTCATCCAAGTTCATGAGCTGGTTGCACAGCATTGTCCAGGCAGCGAAGGTCGCGGGGTCGATCGTCTCGGTCACCTTCGTGTCGCCGACGGCGAGCAGCTTCTTCGCTTCCAGCGGCTTCGCCTTGTACCCCGCCATCAGTGAGGTCAGCGACTCCTTGACGATGGCAAGTTCGTCGGAACGAAACGAGCGCGAGAGCAACCGCTTCGCAATAAAATCGATACGCTCCCCGTCCTTCGTCGAGGAACCGATCGCTTTCTCCGCCAACACCCGGGCCGCTTCGATGAACTGGATGTCGTTGAGCGTTACGAGGGCTTGCAGCGGAGTGTTCGTGCGTTCGCGCTTGACGGTGCAGGTTTCGCGGTTGGGGGCGTTGAAGATCTCCATCGACGCCGGCGGGGCGGCCCGCTTCCAAAACGTGTACATGCTGCGACGATAGAGGTTTTCTCCGGTGTCGCGCTTGTAGTCGCGGGTATCGCTACCGGGCATGGCGACCGCTTCCCAAACGCCGTCGGGCTGGTACGGCTTCACACTCGGCCCGCCGATCTTCGGCACCATGATCCCGCTGGCGGCCAGAGCCCCGTCGCGGATCATTTCGCCGTCCATCCGATAGCGCGGCCCGCGCGAGAGGAACCGGTTGAACGGATCCTTCTCCAACTTCTCCTTGGTCGTCGTCGCAGCTTGGCGGTAGGTCGCGCTCAGGAAGATCGTGCGGAAGAACTCCTTCACGTCCCACGTCGCTTGGAATTCGAGGGCCAGCCAGTCGAGCAGTTCCGGGTGGCTCGGGGAATCGCCGGTGACGCCGAAGTCGCCGCTCGATTTCACGAGGCCGTTGCCGAAGACTTCTTGCCAGAAGCGATTGACGTTCACCCGGCTCGTCAACGGATGGTCCGACTTCAGCAACCACTGCGCGAAGCCGAGGCGGTTCTGCGGCAGATCCTTGAACGGCGGGAGCGCCGACGGTGTGTTCGCCCCGACCTTCTCGCCGCGCTTGTCGTAGTCGCCGCGCTTGAGGATATAGGCTTCGGGCGGCGTTTTTTTCTCCACCGAAATGTGGGCCACCGTGCCACGGGCTTTCAGCGACGCTTCTTCCGCTTGGAGCTTGCGGTGCTCGTTGGCGAAGTCCTTGTACTTGGAATCTTGGCTGACCAACCACCAGTTGAACAGCTCGTCGGTTTCCTGCGGCGTCCGTTTATCGGCCGGCTTACTCAGCAGATCGACCGTCCGCTGTGACCCGGCGAGTTGCTGGGCTTCGACCGCGGCCAAACCGCGGTCGTATAGCCGCAAATCTTGCAAGCCGATCCCGGCGACGCGGCTCGTGGTGTTGCGCTGGCCGATCTTGAAGGGCACGGTCGTTCGCACCGTCGATTTCAGCGAGTCGGCTTCGATGTCGAAGGGTTGCACTTCGCCGTCGAGGTAGATCTTGATGCCGGTCGTCTTCGGCGTGCCGTCCCAGCTCACGGTCACGTGGACCCACTTGTTCGGTTCCAGCACTTTCTTCGCCACGACCTTGAGCGCGTCGTTCGGGTAACTATTGATGATGTGCGTGCCGATGCGGTCGTTTTGAAGCCACACATCCCAGCCGCGGAAGGCGTTGCCCTCGTCCATTCGACCGATGATCGCCCCGCCTTTGCCCTTCTTGTCGATGGCGATCCACGCCGAGACCGAGAACCCCTGACCCTTCTCGAAGTCGCCGACGGCGGGGAGTTCGATGGCCGGGCCGGCTTGCGTCGTGAACACTTTCTTCCCGGCCCGGGCCATGGCCCAGTTGTACCCTTCCTTGAAGTCGATCTTCTGCGGCTTGCCGGCGATGGTCGCCGTGATCGATTTCCCATCCGCTTCCGTGAGCGGAGCGTGGAAGACCAAACCCTCGGTCGGAATCTTCCCGGCCAAGTCGGCCGGCTTGACCGCCTTCGCCCAGCCCTCGAAATCGGGCTTCGCTTCACTCTTGCGGGCGTCGAGCTTCACCTTCGCCGCGGCGACGTCCTTCGAGATACTGTCCCACTTGGCACGATCTTCGAGCTTCGGCACCGTGATCACCGGCGGCGTGTTGCGGATGTTGCCGTCCATCGCCGCTTGCGTCGTGTTGTTGAAGAACGCGGCCAAGCTGTAGAAATCCTTGGCCGAGAACGGGTCGAACTTGTG
>JANOSQ010000079.1:0-1636 GCA_031415915.1 Fimbriiglobus sp.
GCGGGGCGGTGCGGGCGATCCGCGGCCATCCCCGCGTAGTGATCGGCGACGGCGAGCATCTTGGCGAGCGCGGGGATTTGTCGAACGCCAAACCGTTCGGGTAGCCGGTGCCGTCGAGGCGCTCGTGGTGCGCGGCGATCACGTGCGCGAGTTCCCCGAGATCGGGGATCGTTTCGAGCAGCAGCGCGGCTCCCGTGCGCGGGTGAACTTCGATGCGGCGGCGCTCTTCGACGGTCAGCGGTTCGGACTTTTTCAGGATGGCCGCGGGGATGCCGATCATCCCGATGTCCATGATCAGGGCCAGGGCCACGGGCACGATCGGCTGCGCGGCCCATTCGTAGTCGTGCGGCACCATGCGTGCGACGACCGAGGCGACGGTGAGCGAGTGCGCGGCGATCTGCCGGGCGACGGTTTCGTGCGGGAAACTCGGGAAGCGGAGCGGGACACCCCGCTTGGCTTCGACGAGGATCTCCTCGGCGAGGTCGGTGAAGACGGTGAACGAGATGAGCCGCCGGGATTGGACATCGCCGAGGGAACGCGCCAAGCGCTCGACCCGGCCCCACTCCGTGCGGCGTTTGTCGAGGGTCAGCCGGCCGACGCTCAGCCGCGTGCGGATGGAATCGAGAACGGTTTCGAGGCCGTCGCAGAGTCGCGTTTGGAACTCAGCCGATTCGGGCATCGCTTGGATCAGCCGCAGCGCCGCTTCGGTGGCCGAGACGGTGGCGCGGTGGAACCGCACGAGCGGATCGAGTTCGGACTGCCCGGCGACGCGCTGGTAGAAGACGTCGTTCGAAATCTCGCGCTGCTGCTGGACGAGGTCGCGGGCGAATTCCAGCACCCGGCGAGCGCGGCTCGTCAATTCCCGCGGCATCGGGCCGTGAGAAGTCGGTTGGCCCACCAGCTGGCGCAACGATTGCGATAGCCAAGCCGAAGGCGGCCCGGCCCGACCGGCCAATTGCAGGGCGCCGGGCACATTCGCGAGTGCCGGCGTCCGTTCCAGCCGTTCGCGGAATGCGGAAATGCGGTTCAACAACGATTTCGTATCGCTCATCCCGGTCCCCCACCGAGTCGGCCCGACGCCGGAGTGCATGCTCGTCGTGAGTATCGACCGCATAGGGCCGTGGACTTGAGAAGATTTGCCGGTTCTAACGATTGGGTAAGAGCCGTGGATGGGTGCGACAATTGTTTCTGGCACTCGGTCATGCTCGGGAGAGTGTCGCCGTTCGCTCCGCGAACGGTTTTCGACTTCTCGCGGTGGTCGCATGGGATGGCGGGTGGAAACCGTTCGCGGAGCGAACGGCGACACTCTCTCAATCCCGGTGCTGCCGCCAGAAGCCGTTGGGGCAAGAGCCGTGGATCCGGCACTGGATTCGGGCATCCGGAATCGTGTATTTGGTCGACTCGGTCTGTTTGATCGGCCCAAGCTCCGAAATGCGGATTCGAAGCGTCGACGCAAGTCCTTGCAGGGCATGGTCTGTTAAGCGTTTTGGAAACGAGTTAGGCGAGCGGCAGGAGGTAGCCTACCCAATTGAGGTTTCCGAAACGAGCTCGGCATGAGACGATGGGCAATTCACCCGTCACCCATCTTCTGAGGACGGAGTCATGGACGACTCGAAAGTCGCACCGATCGATGCGT
>JANOSQ010000080.1:0-2417 GCA_031415915.1 Fimbriiglobus sp.
CAAGAAACCGGACGCCAAACCCGCGCCAGCAGCGGTCGCCCGTGCCCGCAAGACGCTCGTCGCATTCCAAGAGATGTACACGAACACGCTCCACCCGGCTCCCGCCCCCGGCACCGGGTCGGACCAAAGCCTCTTCACGATTTTGAAGGGCGACGCGGTGCCCCGCATGGCCCAGCCGACGCCGGAACCGATGCCGGTCGTCGCCGACAAAGCGCCGGCCAAGCCGATGACGGCCGAGGTGGTTGAAGCGAATCCCGGTAAACCGGCGTTCACCACCGCCCCCGTCGTCCAGTTCCTGAAAGGGGAACCGTCCCCGACCCCGGCTGTCGTCGTTCCTTCGGTGATGCCGCAGTCGGCGAAGCCGGTGGAGAAGTCGGCCGTCGCCCAGGCGAGCTTCAGCGCCCCCGTCGCCAAGGATGCGACCGCCGAGGACGTACTGAACTGCTCGAAGAAGCTCCTGCTCAGCAAGACGGAATCGGAGAAGCACGCGGCGGTGCGTTCACTGGTGAAGTTCGACTGGCTGCAACACCCCCGTGTCGCCTCCGCGCTGCTGGCCGGGGCCGCCTCGGATCAACCCTCCGCCGTCCGCGTCGATTGCATCCGCCACTTGGCCCACCACAACATCGCCCACCCGCAAGTGCTGGCCGACTTGCAATCCCTCTGCGGTGACTCGGACGCGTGGGTGAAGCAAGAAGCAACCAAAGCCTTGGCCACGTTGAAGGTCGGGCAGTGAGAATCGCGGGAACAACTAAAGGGGCGAGCCGAATGGCTCGCCCTGTTTTCGTTGATTGTCGTTCGGAAGTATTGGAGTCGTCATTCCGGCGTCTACCCACCCACCCTACCGCGAAATGAACTCCTCCATGCGGAACGACCTATGCGCGGCAAGGGTTTGCGTCGGATTTCAGGTAGGGCCACGGTTCGATTGTGGGCCCCGCGCCGAGGTGAACCCGGGCGGAGAAAATGATCCCATCCGGTGGTGTACCACCCTCACATTGATAGCATCGGAACCAAACTTGGAAGTGGGCCCGACGAGGAAGGACAAAGCTGAACGATTTTTTCAATCGGTGCTTGCCCGTCGCTTTCCGATCGAAGAAAATGTGTATCTGATCCGGGTCGCTTCTGATCCGGAGGTCGAAGATGGACATCGCCGCGGCGAATTATGCCGGCAACGGGATTATCTGACCCGGCGTCCCGATTCCACGGGTGGCCCCGACGGCCGCCCGTTTGTCTCAACCATACATTCGGGGTGGCTCGTGTCCGCATCCATAACCATCGCGTTGGCCCTTCTACTATGCGCTCCGACTCAAAATGAAGTCGAGCCAGTCAAAGAACCGACCGAACTCGACCGACTCGTCAAAACGCGGAGCATTGACAAACTGCGCGCGAAATTTCTTCAAGCACCCAACGATGACGTTCGCGATGACATCCGCGCGGCGATCATGACCGTTGTGGGCGAAGTTCATGCCGAAGCATCCAAGATTCACCAAAAGGAAACGAAACAGATAAAATTGGAGTGGCCCGACCACGAACACCGGGGGTACGTGAATTTGAACGCGGCTCGTAAGCAATCGTTCAAGACTTCGTATGGCAAAACACTTGGGCGACAATTTGGAACATAAGAACAACTGGAAGCCTTGGGCGCGTGCATGGTGCCAATTAATCATCGTCGCCGGTGAACTCGACGGGTATTTAGAATTCAACGATTGCGTAATACTCTGCGACTCAATCAACACGCTGTCGTCGATAAACGAATCGATTGTCATCGCGTCATCCAACATCAATATCACACTGAATCGGGGATTGGCGATTACGAATGGCCGAGCAGACAATGGAAATGTTACTGATCAGCCTATCTACACGCGCGGCGACATCTTTCAAACGCAGTACAGATTGACCGCGAAAGAACTCGTTAAAAGTGGCAAGTCGAATGGCACCTACTACGGCGAAGGCAAGATCGCCGACACCGGCCTCACCTTCTTCCAGCTCGCCGACCTCGGCATCGTTTGCAAACTCGATGCGGACAAAGCCGTCGTGGTCGCGTCGGTGAAGGTCGGTTCGCCCGCCGATGTCGGCAAACTCAAAGTCGGCGATGCGATCAAACTCGTCAACGCGCGGCCGGTGAAAGCGCTCGACAAAGTCGAAGCCATCTTCCGCTACGCCATGATGGACTCCCCCAAGGCCAAAGTCACGGTGGCCCGCGGCCAAGACAGCCTCGACCTCGAAATCCTCTTCCCGTGATTTTCCGAGAACCCGCGCACTTGCCTGTTGAGCGGGCGAATCGCGTCCTGTAGGATGACGCGAAGCGCCCGACTCCGGGCGCGTGCCCCAACCCATTTCGACGAGTCGCGCCATGGCCGAAAGCTACCAAGACACGCTGAAACGCGTCCGCGCCCCCCGCGTCCGCATCGACTACAAAG
>JANOSQ010000081.1:0-3671 GCA_031415915.1 Fimbriiglobus sp.
GCAGACTCGACCCGACCCGCGGGGCAGCCCATCATCGAGATGTCGAACGTCACCGTTCGACACGGCGGTACTGCGATCCTCCAAAATATCGATTGGCGTGTCCACTGCGGCGAGCGCTGGGCGATCCTCGGCCCGAACGGCTCCGGCAAAACCACGCTCCTCAGCCTCCTCTGCGGCGATCACCCGCAAGCCTTCGGCAACGACATCCGCCTCTTCGGCAGGCGTCGGGGCAGTGGGGAGACCATTTGGGACGTGAAGCGCCGCATCGGTTTGGTCTCCCCCGAGATGCACCAGTATTTCCCGAGGATGCTCACGGCCCGCGAAGCGGTGTCCTCCGGGTTCTGCGACCGGTTCGCGCCGGAAAAATTGACCGCCGAGCAGTGCCAGAAAGTCGAGGAATTGTTGAATCGATTCCTGCACCCCCTCTCCGCTTTGGAGAGGGGGTTGGGGGGTGAGGTCTCTTCGCGCCGCTGGTGGCAATTGTCCACCGGCACGCAACGGCTGTTGCTGTTCCTGCGCGCGATCGTCAAACGGCCGGAGGTGTTGATCCTCGACGAGCCGTTCCAAGGGATGGATTCGGGAATGATTCAAAGGATTGACAGCTGGCTGTCCGCGGAGTTGTCACCGGAGCAAACGCTTTTGTTGGTCGTCCACGACCGCGCCGAGCTACCGACGGGTATTACGCACACCCTGCGATTGAACGGTGGTTGGGTCGTTTGAAAGGAGTTCTGTTAGAGCGGATTTCAAGATGCCGTATCGTGTGTCGTGAAAATGGAAGTCTCCCCTCTCCCGGGGTCACTCCATGTCCGCATTCGATGAAGCCAAGGCCGGGTTCGCCACGATCGATGCCGATGCGGCGCTCAAAGCCAAAGCGCTTCAATACCTTCAAACTTGGCTCACGGCACCCGAGTACGCGGGGTACCGCCCGCAGATCGAATGGCTCATCGCCGAGACTCGCTGGTCCTTCCTGCTCGATTCCTTCTACCAGATCCTCCCGTTCGGCACCGGGGGTTGCCGGGGATCCGTCGGCATCGGGCCGAACCGGATGAACCTCTGGACGCTCGGCGCCAGCCTGCAGGGACACTCCGAATACTTGAAGCAGAAGTTCCCGGGCCAAGCGAAGCTCGCCGTCGTGCTGGCCTACGACGTCCGCAAGTTCATGGACAAACGCGGGTTCTACAACCCCTCACTGCCGAATCCGGTGATGACGCTCACGAGCCGGAATTTCTGCGAGTACGCCGCGGGGGTCTACGCCGCCAACGGCATCCACTCGCACATCTTGCCGCCGGACACCAAGCGGTTCGTTTCGACGCCCGAACTGAGTTTCACGATCCGCGAGTTGGGCGCCCAAGGCGGGTTGAACATGACCGCCAGCCACAACCCGCCCGACGACAACGGCAGCAAATTCTACGACGAGCGCGGCGCCCAACCGGTGCCTCCCGAAGATCAGATCATGAGCGAACTCGTCGACCGTGTGACTGCGATCAAGCACCTGCCATGGGCCGACGCGGTGAAGTCGGGCAAAGTGCATTTCCTCGACGACGCCCCGCACGCGGCGTACATCGATCTCTGCCGGAAGACGAGCCTGATCGCCCCGCCGAAGCATGACGAACTGCGGATCGTGTACACGCCGCTCCACGGTGTCGGCGGCGGTTGCGCCGGCGAGACGCTGATCGCGGCGGGATACAAACTGACCTTGGTCAAAGAGCAGAACGAACCCGACGGCCAATTCCCCAATGTGACCAAAACGCCGAACCCGGAGGTGCGCGAGTGCCTCGACCGCGCGGAGAAGGTGGCGCTCGACACCGGCGCCGATCTGATCATCGCCACCGACCCGGACGCCGACCGCATCGGCGGCATGGCGTGCAACTCGGCCGACGGCCGCGGCGAGTACCGCTTCCTCACGGGTCAGGAAATCGCGGCGCTGTTGACGTACTTCAAACTCGGTCGGTTGTCGGCGGCCGGGGATTTGCCCGCGTCGCCCATCGTCATCACCACCGAAGTGACCACCGGGCAGATCACCCGCATCGTCCGGCAGTTCGGATCGCAAATCGTCAACGACCTGCTCGTAGGCTTCAAGTATCACGCCGAGGTGCTTTGGCAGTTGGAATCAACGGGGCAATACGGCGACGTGACGGGCACGCCCGCCGACTTCGTGATCGCCACCGAGGAGAGCCACGGAATTCTGGCGACGGCTGACCTGCGCGATAAGGACTCCGCCTGTGCTGCATTGCTGATGGCCGAACTCGCACTGCATTTGAAGCGCCAGAAGCGGACGATTCCCGAACTGCTCGACGACCTCAGCCGGCAATTCGGCTACTACCGCAACGAGTTGATGAACATCGTGATGACCGGCCTCGAAGGCAAGCAGGACATGGCGAAGATGCTCGACACACTGCGCAGCAATCCGCCGGAGCAAATCGCCGGCTTGCCCGTCGTCGCCTTCGAGGACTTGCGGAACGAAGCCGGGAAGATGGGCCCCTTCAAAGGGGACACCGACAAAGCCGCGCGGAATTTCCTTATCGTCCGCTTGGCGGCCGGTGGGATCGAAGCCAAGGTCTGCCTGCGGCCCAGTGGCACGGAACCCAAGGCCAAAGCGTACATCGAGGTGAGTTCGGCCCCCTTCGCGGCCGGGGAGAGCGAAGAGACGTGGGCGAAAAGCTGCGCGGCGGTCGATGCGCAGGTGCAGCGATTGGCGACCGAATTCCTGACGCTGGCACTCGCCACCGTCGGGCAATGTCCGTCGGCGGGGATGGATAAATTGAGCCGGTAACGAGCTTGATACTGAGTTCTTTCCGACGAGGTACCACCCACCCTCCGTTGGAAAGCACCGCCCTGGCCAGAAAGCAACCAACTTTCCGGAATGACCAAGCCCCCCTAAGACTTACGGCGAGCCTGAAAAAGGCTCCCGAGAAAAAAGCACGGAATCCGGCTGGAACGCCTCGCAGGAGTCCGGGCGCGGTCCGGACAATGGAATCTTTAGAATTCACATTCCGATCGGAAACGGACCGTGCGACCCTAACGTCTGAATGGGGGGTGCGGATCGTCGGCGGGAGGGACTGCGATGAAACGGACACTCTTGGCCGGACTGGTGATCGGGCGGCTGTGGCCCTCGGGTTGACGCTCGGTTGTCGGCCGGCGCCGGTGGGAGCGAAGAGGCGTGGGCGAATAACTGCGCGGCGGTCGATTCGCAGGTGCAGCGATTGGTGACTGAGTTTCTGACACTGGCACCCGCCACCGTCGGGCAATGCCCGGTCAGACGCAGTGGCGCAAAGATTTTCGTCAGCAAGAAACCTCGACTCCCAGATAATCACCAATGGTAGTCGATCACCACAACCCAAAACTTCGCCGCTTCCTCCACGGTTGTTGGCCAATGGAAATCGCTGCTTGATTCTTCGGGGTAGTAATTGCCGGTGAAAATGACATTCGGATACTCAGTGTCAACTTCGTCGTTGAACCCATCCTTCAACTGATGGAATAACGCCTCGTCCATGATTTGCGCATCGTCCGTGAACCCCCAACAGATTTCCATAAGGCGAGCGGCAGGAGGTAGCCTACCCAATTGAGGTTTCCGAAACGAGCTCGGCATGAGACGATGGGCAATTCACCCGTCACCCATCTTCTGAGGACGGAGTCATGGACGACTCGAAAGTCGCACCGATCGATGCGTT
>JANOSQ010000082.1:0-1817 GCA_031415915.1 Fimbriiglobus sp.
GCTCGAACAGATTGCCGGCGACATGCTGCCCCACGCCACGCGGGATCAGCGGATCGCGACGGGTTTCAACCGCAATCATCGCGGCAACTCCGAAGACGGCATTGTGGCCGAGGAGTACGCCGTCGAATACGTGGTGGACCGGGTGGAGACCACCAGCACCGTCTTTCTGGGCCTTACCCTCGGCTGCGCCCGCTGCCACAACCATAAGTACGATCCGCAGACACAGAAAGAGTTCTACCAGTTCTTCGCTTACTTCAACAACGTGCCGGAGAACGGCCGCGCCCGGAAGTACGGCAATTCCCCGCCCTACCTGCCCGCGCCCACCGCCGCGCAGCAAACGGATCTCGCCCGAAGGGAAAAGGCGATCGCCGCCGAGCGCGATGTCCTACGACGCAATGACGCAGCCATCTCTCAAGCCCAGGCCGGGGCGAGTCAGCATTGGACGCCCTCCATTGGGCTCGACTTCGCCTGGCAACCCGGCCAAGCCCGCGAGAGCAAGGAAGGCGGAGCCTTCGACATCGGCGACCACTTCACCCTTGCGGCCCATATCAAGACCAACCAGACCCTCAACGGGGCGCTGGTGACCCGCATGACCGACACGCCCCAAGGCCGGGGCTATGGCCTGTCTCTGCGTGACGGCCACGTGCATTTACACATCACCAGTAACTACGTCAACGATGCCATCCGGGTCGACACGGTGCGCCAGTTGGAGGCCCATCGCCCATACCGCATCGCGGTCACTTACGATGGCAGCGTCGCCGCGGCCGGCGTTCGCGTTTACGTCGATGGCCAAATCGAGCCAGTCACTGTGAGCCAGGATACGCTCTACCGTCCATTTGTGAATGCTGGTAACACGTTCAAAGAGCCCCTCCGCTTGGGAGCCGGCGGTGGGCCAGCCAATAAGTTCGCCGGCGAACTCCTCGGGGCCCGCACTTACTCGCGCGTCCTGCCGCCCGATCAGGTGGCCGCGCTCGCCAGGCTCGATCGTCCTGAATTCGCGCGCGCCGCGTTTCTGGAATCGGCCGCCGCCCCCGCCCGGTTCGCCCAATCCTGGCGAAACCTGCAACGGCTGATCGACGAAAAGGAACGCTTTGAACGCACCTTCCCCACCGTGATGGTGATGGCGGAGAGCGCGCAAGCGCGCCCCACTCATCTGTTAATCCGCGGAGCCTACGATAAGCCCGGCGAAGTGGTGACGCCTGGTTTGCCGGCCATCCTGCCGCCGCTGCCGTCGGGCTCAGCCAACAACCGGCTGGGTCTCGCCCGCTGGATGGTGGCCCCCGAGAATCCGCTCCTGGCGCGCGTCACCGTCAATCGCTTCTGGCAAATGTACTTCGGCACGGGCCTCGTGAAGACGGTGGAGGACTTCGGCACCCAGGGCGACTGGCCGTCGCACCCCGAGTTACTCGATTGGTTGGCGCTCGAATTTGTCCGCTCCGGCTGGGATGTCAAGGCGCTGCAGAAACTGATCGTCACCAGTGCCACCTACCGGCAGTCCTCGAAGCTGACGCCCGAGTTACAGGAGCGCGACCCCGAGAATCGCTTACTGGCCAGGGGCCCCCGCATTCGGCTCGCCTCCGAGATGATTCGCGACTCCGCCCTGCATGCCAGCGGACTGTTGAATGAGTCGGTCGGCGGGCCATCCGTCAAACCCTATCAGCCGGCCGGACTCTGGAAAGAGATCTCCATGCAGGACATGGACTACGTCGAAAGCTCGGGACGTGACCTCTATCGGCGCGGCCTCTATACCTTCTGGAAGCGCACCATCGCGCCACCCATGATGGTGAATTTCGATGCCGCCAACCATGAGAGTTGCA
>JANOSQ010000083.1:0-1940 GCA_031415915.1 Fimbriiglobus sp.
TCGGAAGTTCTGTTCGAGCGTGATGACCTTGGCGCCGGAGAAGTCGCGCTCGAAGTCCATGATGTTCCGGAGGTCGGCGCCGCGCCAGCGGTAGACGTTTTGATCCGGGTCGCCGACGACGCAGATGTTCGGGTGGTGCAAATTCAAGCGGCGGGCGAATTCGTACTGGGCTTGGTTCGTGTCTTGGTATTCGTCGATGAGCACGTACTTGAAGCGGGCGTCGAGTTCGGCCCGGAGTTCCTCGTTGTGCTTGAGCGCCAGCGCGGGCAGATACAGCAAATCGTCGAAGTCCATCGCATTGGCTTGGCGCAAGCGCTTCTCGTAGATCGCGTAAACCTTCGCCACGGTCTGGCTGAAAAAGTCGGCGGCGGTCTGGGCGTATACCCCCGGCGGCTGGAGCGAGTTCTTCGCTTTGCTGATCGCCCCCCCGAGGCGCTCGGGCGTGAACTTGACGTTGTCGATGCCCGAGCGTTCGAGCGCGTCCTTCACCAACTTGTTGCGGTCGTCGGTGTCGTAGATGGTGAAGTTTTTATCGAGGTTGAGGCGATCCGCGTATTGGCGGAGCAATCGCGCCCCGAGGCTGTGGAAGGTGCTGACGAGGACGCGGTTGCCGGGGCTGATCGCTTCCACGCGGTTCCGCATTTCCCCGGCGGCTTTGTTGGTGAAGGTGATGGCGAGGATGTTCCACGCCTTCACGCCGCTGTGCAACAGGTAGCCGACGCGGCGGGTGATGACGCGGGTTTTGCCCGACCCGGCGCCGGCGAGGATGAGCAGGGGGCCGGGGCCGTGCTGCACCGCGAGCCGCTGGTTGGGGGTGAGATCGGCGAGCAATTCATCGGGCGTCATGGGAATCCTTCCGGGGGGCGGGGTTTGAACCCGACCCGGGATCTGTCACAATGATCTTACTGACCTCACTCTCCGCGAGGGGCCGATGGAGATCGCCGGGATCGGGACGCACATCATGGAGTGCGCCCGTGTGAAAAGGCTTATCGAAGCGCACGCCGAGAAGTTCATGCGCGAGGTCTACACCGAGGCCGAGGCCCGGTATTGCCGGGATCGCAGCCACAGCACGGAATACTACGCGGCCGTGTGGGCGTCGAAGGAGGCGACGTTCCGCGCGCTCGGGTTGAAGTGGAAGCGCGGCATCGATTGGCGCGATGTCGAAATCCTGTGCGAGAGTGCGATCGAACCGCGCGCCGTCATCACCGGCCCGACGCGGGATCGCATGGAGGCCCGCGGCGTCAGCAGCGTGATGCTCAGCTTCAGCTACTGCCGGTTGTTCGCCACCGCGACCGCGATCGCGGTGCGCGGTTAACCCTCGCCGATTTCCTTCACCAACGTCCGCGCCAGTTTGTACGCGCTGCGGATGTTCAGCACGCGGACTTCCATCTGCCCCTCGGTGAAGATCGTCCCGAGCTGGGCTTTGGGCAACCCGGCCAGCTCGAGCGTCAGCGGCAGCAGGCTCATGAATTCCTTCATCCGCGCTTGGCGGAGTTCGGGCGTCGTTTCTTCGGCCATGGTCGGAATCTCCCGGAACGTGTGAAGGGTGGCCGTTTTCATGATCCCGTTAGCCGGAAGCGCGAGCGACGGCTAGGCATTGGGTTCTCGATTGTCCGATTGAACGGCGTGGCCCGGTTCGCGGCCGTCGCTCGCGCGTCCGGTTAACCCGCGTTTCATTTTCCTTGACCGTCGTCTTTTTGCAGCTTCCACTGCTCGTCGAAAAACCCGGCCCGCACGACCTTGCCGGGATACCGGCTGTTCGCGGGCGTGCTCACATCGACGATCGCGTAGTCCGGGAGCTTCGGCACTTGTCGGGCGTTGTTGAGGTAGTCGTATTCGCGGTAGGTGAAGCCGCTGTTGAGGACGACGTACTTCTTCGGGTTCAGCGGGTTCGGGTAAATGCTCAGTGTCACCGTGTTGTCACCGAACTCGACCAACGG
>JANOSQ010000084.1:0-3452 GCA_031415915.1 Fimbriiglobus sp.
GTGAACGACCCCGATCCCGAAGTGCCATCAGTCGTCGATTTGTGGGAAGGGGCCAACTGGATGGAACGCGAACTGTTCGACATGTACGGCGTGAAGTTCGCAGGCCACCCCGACCTGCGGCGCATCCTGCTGCCCGATGAATTCACGAGTTTTCCGCTGCGGAAAGACTACCCGATGCGCGGCTACGGCGAGCGCCACAACTTCCCGACCGTGACGCGAGCGGAGAGCTGAGATGCCTTTGGAAGCGGTCGCCTCGGTCGATGAAACGGGAACCGATCAGGAGTTCCTCTACACGCTCAATTTCGGGCCGCAGCACCCCGCCACGCACACGACCTTGCGCTTGATCCTCACGCTCGATGGCGAAACCATCGTGAAGGCGGTGCCGGACATCGGCTATCTGCATTCGGGTTTTGAAAAGCTCGGCGAAGATTTGGATTTCAATCAATATGTGACCATCGTCGACCGGATGAATTACGTCTCGCCGGTGGCCAACGAAATCGCCTGGCACCACACCGTCGAAAAGTTGATGGGGTTGGAAATCACGCCGCGCTGCAAATATATCCGCACGGTTTTAGCGGAACTCGCCCGCATCAGCGATCATTTATTGTGCATCGGCGCCGTTGCGTTGGATCTCGGCGGATTGACGGCGTTCCTCTATGCCTTCAACGAGCGCGAGCGAATTTACGACATCATCGAGAACGCCTCGGGCCAGCGCTTCCACCCGAGCTACACCCGCGTCGGCGGACTGCTCAACGATGTGAACGAGCAGTTCGTGTCGCAGGTGCGAGCTTTCGTGAAGTCGTTCCCCAAAGCCCACGCGGACGTCTGCCGGTTGCTGAACAAGAACAAGATTTTCATCGACCGGACGCAAGGCGTCGGCGTGCTGACGCGCGAGGAAGCGATCAACCGCAGTTGCAGCGGTCCATCGCCCGCGCGTCCGGATTGGCCCGCGATTTGCGCAAGGACGAACCGTACCTCGCCTACCCCGATCTGCAATCGTCGTTCAAAATCGTCTGCAGCAACGGCGGCGATTGCCTCGCCCGCTACCTCGTCCGCATGGGCGAGATGCTCGAATCGGTGAACATCATCGCCGCGGCCATCGAGAATCTGCCGGGCGGGCCGGTGAACATCGGCACCGACAGCAAAGTGGTGATCCCGGAAAAATCGGCGACCTACCGGAGCATCGAAGGGTTGATCCAGCACTTCGAATTGTTCATGTGGAACCGCCGCTTCGAGACCCCGGTTGAAGAGGTGTATGGGGCGAACGAAACGGCCAACGGCGAATTGGGCTTCTACGTGGTGTCCGACGGCAGCGCGAAAGCTTGGCGGGCACGCACCCGGCCACCGTCGTTCATCCACTTCGCGCTGTTTCCGCATTTGATCGAAGGCCACCAGATCGCGGATGTGCCGGCGGTGCTGGGAAGCCTCAATATTATCGCCGCCGAATTGGATCGTTGAAAGGAGAACGATGGCCGCGCTGACCGAAGAATTGAAATCCAAAATCAAAGCCTATTTGCCGCGCTATCCGCGCAAGCAGGCGGTGGTGCTGTCGGCGTTGCATTTGGTCCACGACGAGATGCGAACGGTGTCGAACGAGGCCATCGTCGAGATCGCCGAGATATTGGAACTGCACCCGTCCGAAGTCCACGACACGATGACCTTTTACGAGTTCTTCAAGCACGACGGCGACAAGCTCGGCCAGACGCGGTTGTGGGTCTGCCGCGGCTTGGCCTGCATGCTCCGCGGCGGTTATGAATTGCTCGAACACTGCGAACACAAGCTCGGCGTCAAGTGCGGCGAGACGACACCCGACGGGCGGATCACCCTCGAATTCGCCGAGTGCATCGGCGCTTGCGATGGTGCCCCGGCCTGCTTGAAAGACGACGTGCATGTGATGAATGTGACGACCGATATAGCGGACGCATTGTTGCAAACGTTATGATTGATTTTCTGACAGCTGATGTCTGACATCTGTTGTCTATTTATCAGAATCAGGCGTCAGTTGTCAGAGATCAGTTGTCAGCCAGGATGATGCTTCATGGCATTCGAACCGACACTCCTCGCACGCATCGCCAAGCCCCACAGCGGGAAGCTGGAAGGCTACAGGGCCGACGGTGGCTACGCGGTCTTCGAGAAGACCCTCAAAGATAAGCAGCCGCTCGAAGTCACCACGCAAGTGAAAGACTCGGGCCTGCGCGGCCGCGGCGGCGCCGGGTTCCCCACCGGATTGAAATGGACTTTCTTGCCCAAAGATCATCCGGGGCCGATCTACCTCTGCATCAACGCCGATGAATCGGAACCGTGCACGTACAACAACCGCATTTTGATGGAGAAGGATCCGCACCAAGTGCTCGAAGGGATCATGCTGTCGAGCTACGCGATCCGTTCGCAGTGCGCCTATTATTACATCCGCTACGAATACGGTGACGCGTATCGTGCCACGCAGGCCGCGATCGACGAGTGCTACGCGGCCGGCCTGCTCGGCAAGAACATCCTCGGCAGCGGCTTCCACCTCGACATCTACATGCACCGCGGGGCCGGGGCGTACATCTGCGGCGAAGAAACCGGCCTCATCGAATCGCTCGAAGGGAAGCGGGCGTGGCCGCGGATCAAGCCTCCCTTCCCCGCCATCGAGGGCGCGTTCCACAAGCCGACCATTGTCAACAACGTCGAAACCATGGCCTGCGTCACGCAGATCCTCCGGCGCGGCAACGACTGGTTCAAATCCCTCGGCGTCCCGCCCGACCCGAAGAACCCGCGCGACGCCGGGAGCTACGGGCCGAAGCTTTACACCATCGCCGGGCATGTGAACGAACCGAAGTGCGTCGAACTGCCGATGGGCGTGACGATACGGGACCTCGTCGAGAAGCACGGCGGCGGGGTCTGGAACGGCCGCAAAGCCAAGTCGGTGAACCCCGGCGGCCTCAGCATGGGCTTCGCCGATTGCAACCTTCCGCTCAAGGGCGAGGACGGCAAGACCGAGTACGACATCCCCCTAGATTTCAACGGGCCGGGCAAGATCGGCTGCCTCGGCCTCGGCACCGCGGCCATCACCGTCATCGACGATCAAACCAGCATGGTCGATGTCCTCCACAACGTCTGCCAGTTTTTCAGCCACGAGAGTTGCGGCCAGTGTACCCCTTGCCGCGAAGGCACGGGCTGGATGCTCAAGATCACCGACCGCCTCCGGCGAGGGCAGGGCCGGCGCGAAGATCTCGACGTGCTCGTGGATGTCGCCGACCGCATCGGTATCATGCCGGGGACGACGATCTGCGGGCTGGCGGACGGGGCCGGCTGGCCGGTGAAGACCGCCATCCGCAAGTTCCGCCGGGAGTTCGAAGACGCCATCCAAAGCGGTGCGAAGAGCGTCTACGCGAAGTCGCTTCAATTGGTCGGTGCCCATTGAACCCCGGGAGGTCGATCATGCGATTGCTTTCGACGGTACTCGCGGT
>JANOSQ010000085.1:0-3728 GCA_031415915.1 Fimbriiglobus sp.
CCCACGGCCTCGGCGTGCTTGACGATGAGTTCGAGTTCGCTGAACTTCTCGACGACGGGGATGACCTGCTTGCCGATCTTCCGCGCCAGCACGACCATCTTGATGAACTCGTCGTCCTTGAAGCCATTGCAGATGATGGGAACGTCGGCGCCGTTGGTGATAGCGAGCACCGCGAAGAGTTCGGGCTTGCTCCCCGCTTCGAGGCCGAAGCCGTGGACCTTGCCGAAGTTCAGGATCTCTTCGACGACCTGCCGCTGCTGGTTCACCTTGATGGGGTACACGCAACTGTATTCGTTCTGGTAGCCGTACTCATCGATGGATTTCTTGAAGCACTCGGCGATCTCGCCGATGCGGTGCTTCAAGATGTCGGTGAAGCGCAGCAGAATGGGGAGTTGGATGCCGCGGTCTTGGAGTTGGTCGACGAGCTTCTTGATGTCGAGGGCGCGCTCCGGGTTTTTGTCCGGGGTGCAGACGACGTGGCCGAGGTCGTTGATGCCGAAGTACCCCTTGCCCCAATTTTTGGTGCCGTACAGCTCGAGCGCCTCGGCGAGGGTCCAAGTTCGGGTGACATCGCCGGAGGCGGCGGTCGGACGATCCACGGCTTTGCCCATCAGTTGACGCACTCCCGATTTCGGTCAGAGGATTGCCCCATCATACGCGGTCGCGCGCCGGGTGCAACGGGAGGTGGATCGAGGAGCGGGCGAGCGGGTGTTGGGTCGTCGATTTGGTCCTGGGGAAAGAGTGAACAGTCGCACTTTCAAGTCGGAACGGAGCCGACTGCGGCCGCGGCCAGCTGGCCGCTGCGCACGGCACCCTCCATGGTCGCGGGCCAACCCGTCGCGGTGTAGTCGCCGGCGAGAACCAAGCCGGGTATGGGTGTGCGTTGGGTCGGGCGCCACGCATCGACGCCGGGGATCACGCTGTAGGTCGCGGTGTGCTCCGTCACCACCTTCGCTTGCAGAATTCGAGCGTCGCGCATCTGTGGATAGAGCCGCTTCAATTCATCGGCGATGCTCGCTCGAATCTCCTCGCGGCCGAGCGCCTTCAGATCCCGCGAAGCGCTGACGACGACCTGCAAATAGAACCGGCCGGGGGACACTTCACCGCGGGTGAAGAGCCACTGGCCGAGGGAATCGACGAGCACCGCGTGGGGGTGGTTGAGGATTTCCCGGTCGAGCCAGAGGTGGACGCTCGTGATCGGCGACGGCGTCAAGCGCCCGATGCGGGAGAAGAATTCCAGCTCGCGGATTTCCGGCGGCAGAAGGTCGAGGACGCGCTCGAACGGCACCGCGAGGATCACGGTCTCGGCGGTGAGGACTTCCCCCGTCCGCAGCGTGACAACGCGGGAGCGCACTTCGCGGGCGGCGCAACTTTCGCGGGTGACAACTCCATGTCGGTGCAACCACCCGCGCAGTTCCTCGCCGTAGAGCCGGCCGAGCGGCACCGTGGGAATGTTGACGGTGTGGCCATCGCGGGTACGCAGGAAGCCGTCGACGAAAACCTTGCGGGCGTACTTCAGCCCGGCATTCGCCACGGTTTCGTTGAGCGCGCTCACGAGCACGACGCTCCAGAAGCGGTCGATGGTTCGCCGCGTTTGTTTGTGCTTATGCAACCACGCACCCAACGGCGGGTCGGCGTCCGGCGATTCCAGCGCCAGCCGGGCCATGCCGTAAGCGATGCGGAGTTTCTCCGTCGCGGTGAGGTAATGCGCCCCCAGCAGCGCGCGGCCGAGGTGGAAGGGGGCTGGCCACGGGTCGGCGGCGAAGACGCTCTCACGGCCGTCGGGGGTGCGGAACCAGAGCCGCTTCTGCGGTTCCAGCATCGCGCGGACGCCGACGGTTTCGCACAGGCCGTGGAAGGCGGTGCAGCAACCCATACTGACGTGCTGGCAAGCGTCGACCAATTCACCGGTTGCGGGGTCGGTGAAGCTCGACGCGCGGCCGCCGAGCCGGGGTCGCGCTTCGAGGAGCGTCACAGAATGGCCCTTCTGAGCCAGCGCGACGGTCGCCGCGAGGCCGGCCAACCCGCCGCCGACCACGATCACGCTCGCCATCGGTTCGCCCACGCCCCGGCCGCCAATTTGAGTTTCTGCACGCGGGTCAACCGCACCCGGCAATCGAGCGAATCGACCCCTGCCGCGGCGATGCGCTCGAGCAATTGCGAATAGCCCCGGCACATGAACCGGAAGATGTTGGCCCCTTCGGGCGTCAGGAGTTCGCCGAGGGCCGCACTCGATTGATAGAAGCCGCGGGCGCGGTCGATCTGGAAATACAGGAATTCGCGCAGCGCGTCGGCGTGGCGCCCCTCGTGCCACGTGGCCGGGTCAAGCGTGAACGACGCGAGTTCGTCCGCCGGCAGATAGACCCGGCCGCAGCGGCGGTCTTCGCCCACGTCGCGCAGGATATTCGTCAATTGGAAGGCGTACCCCGCTTCCACGGACAACGCCTTGGCAGCGGCAGGGTCGGCCCCCGGTTTCAACCCCCAGATGGAGACGCACGCCAACCCGACGACGCCGGCGACGCGGTAGCAGTAGGTTTTCAATTCGTCGAAGGTGCGGATCGCCACCGGTTGAAGATCGCCTTCGACGCCGGTGATGACTTCGTGCAGGTACTCCGGCGGAATGGCGAAGCGTTCGACGGTATCTCTCAGGGCCGCGTGGCAGCGGTGGGTGAATGTCCCAACGAGTGCGGCGTCGAGTTGCTCGCGCCAGCGCGGCAGAGATAGGCGAGGATTGGGATCATCGCTGAGGTCGTCGGTTTCGCGCAGGAAGGCGTAGAGCGCGTGCATCCCCGCTTCTTTGTCGGGGGGTAGGAGCCGGAAAGCGAAGCGGAATGAACTGCGCGAGCGCGCCGTGCGGCGCCGGCAATAGGCGAACGAGCCGGGGAGATTCACTGTCCGAACACCACGCGCACCGGTTGACCGACGCGCAGCGGGGGCTTCCCGGCGGGGGTCGGGTCGATCACTTCGATCTCGCACTCCAACACCTGCGTGGGGTTCACGGCGAGCGTGTCGGCGCTGCCGCGCTTCGGCAGGTAGCTGGTGCCGATGCGGGTGACCCGGCCTTCGTAGGTCAGGCTGAAGTTGTGCGAATCGCAGATCGTCACCGTTTTGCCGACGCGGTCGTTGATCTTGGGGGCGAACTCCGCTTCGACCTCGGCGCGGACGATGCGCGGCCCGGTGGGGACGATGTAAAGCGCGGGTTGGCGCGTCGCGGGGCCGAAGGTCATGCCGGGCTGGGCGGTCAATCGCTCGACGACCCCGGCGGTGCGGGCCAGCACCTTGGCCGAGGCGATGGCGGCCTTCGCTTCTGCGACGGCCCCAGTCATCACCTGGATCTTCGCCGCCGCGAGCTGCACGTCGATATCGACCGGTTTCGTTTCCAACCGCTTGAGTTCTTTCTTTTCTTTTTCCCACAGGGCCTTGGCCTGTTCGACTTTGTACTCGGCTTCGAGCAGCTCGAGTTTGAACCGGCGGGATTGATCCTTGTCGGCTTCGGTGAGCATTTTGTTCGCCGCGAGGCCGATTTCAAACGCCTCGCGTCCGCGATCCAGGCCTTCCTTGGCGAACTTGTGTGTCGTCTCGGCCGCGCTCACGGCCAACTTTTGGAGGTCGATCAGCGCGGGGTGATCGTCCTTCTGCTTCTGGGCTTTGTCGGCCTCCCAGCGGGCCGCGAGCAACGCCCCCTCGGTCTGTTCGAGTTTCGGGCGGAACGCGGAATCGTCGAACTG
>JANOSQ010000086.1:0-3675 GCA_031415915.1 Fimbriiglobus sp.
AGCGTCGTGTGCCGGGTGATGAAGTTGTAGACGAAAAAGTGAAGCGCTACCATGTGCTCCAAGTTTTCGAGCTTCTTGGAAAAGCCGTTGGTCAAGCGGGTGAACCGACGCATCCGCATCCGCATGGTTAAGTTCTGGCGCTCAACGTAGGACGTGCTGGCGTGCGTCATGTTCGGGTTGCCGATAACCGGCTTCGCATCGCATCCGAGACACGCGGCGGGGCTGTAGCGGGATTCGTCGGTGTTCGCCCCGCCGTAGACCTTGTGCAGAACCGCGTAGTCCACTTCTCCACCGAACCCCGCTTCCATCGCCTCAACGTAAGCCTTCAAGCCGTCAGTGGTGATTTGCGGTCGGCCCGACAACCGCCCGGCAAGATCGGTGACGAACGCCTTGGCGTGGACAAGGTCGCGGGAACCAACGAGCCACGACGGAATGAGCTTGGTATCGGCGCAGATAGCCGTCCATGTCCAAATGCTCCCGATGCCCGCTTCGCCCTTCCGAGCGTCGGGGACGTTCTTGTCCTTCATGGCGACGAACGCCCAAATTTCGTCAAGCTGGAGCTTCGTGCAGGGGAGATTGCGGAAGGCGTTGTGCTGGTACTCGGCACACGCCCGGCCCGCCTCAACGAGCAGCTTGGTCACGGTGTTGATCGAAACTCCGACCATGCGGGAAGTCGAGCGCATCGAACACCCTTCGGTGAGCGCCCGGAGGATGGCAACGCGGTCGGAGGTGGTTAACTTGTTCATACTGACATTATGCGTAGCGATAGGCAAAGTGTCAATATCATTTGGTCCTTTTCCCATGTGTCTTTCCTTCATTCTGGGTAGAATCTTCCGAATTCCCGAACATGGACAGACGCTAGCCGCCTCCGAAGGTTCGGCAGGCTCGTCAAATCTGCTTGACTTGGGTTTAGGAGGAGCTAAACTATCGTGACAACACCCAACAAGCTCACGAAAGAGTTGGCGCGTGGGGCTTGGGGCACTGTGGAGTGCGTGATTTTGCCGCCGGACAATCCAGCTGCCGACCTGTTTTTGGATGGCCAACCGCCTGTTGTTCGCGCTAGGTTCCTCGTGCTGTTTCAGCAGATTGCGAATTATGGATTTTTGCAAGCGAAGAGGTTTAAGAAGGAGATGGGCGACTTCTCAGCGTTTCGCCATGAGATAAATAACCTTCAATATCGCTTTCCATGCTTTCGCATTGGGAATAGTTGGATAATAACACACGGGTTTATTAAGCCCGGCGCAAGGAATAAGAAACTAGGGGATTGGCCGCAGCAAGAGATTGTGCGTACCAAAGATATTCAGAAGGGTTATCTAGATCGCAAGAAGTCAAGCGGAGCAAAGAAATGAACAAGACATACACAGAACAGTTCGTTGATGATCCGCAGAACATGCGTCTGTTTCTGCAAGAGCGATCCATCTACGAAGTGACAGCCAAGATCGAAGAGGCTATGGATAGCCTTGACGTGACCCGTGCAGAACTAGCCCGTCGTCTCGGCAAAACCAAAGGATGGGTGACACAACTGTTGGACGGCGAAGCCAACAAAACCATTCGCACAGTGGCCGATGTATTCGCGGTCCTGGGTCTGGAGTTCCGCACTTTTTCGCAACCGATCAAAGTCTCTAACGAGCCGCCTGTCGCGTCCCCCAGCGATCATTCTATGACTAGACGGGTCTATGGCCCGAGCGAGAACCATATCATAGAATTCCACTGCGGGCCATCGGTTAAACACTACGGATCATCAACCAACTCGGTGGCCGCTGTAAGCCAATTCGAGGAGGTTGCGTAGTAACATGGCTGCCAAGAGCACTCGTCAAATCAAGAAGAAGGGGCCACTCCTCTCCGCAGCGTTCTTCTGCGAACATGTCCTTGAGGACAAAAGTGACAGCGCATTAAGCGCGATTCGGATCATCGATCTGATGACATACCAGTTAGACGCATCAACACCAAGCGACTTTCCGTCGCTGACGAATAGACTCCCGATTCAAATTGCCGCACTGGTGTCGTTGAAGTCCGCAGATAGTCCGGGCGATCATGAGTTGCGGTTGGTGATGGAATCTCCATCGGGCAAGAAAACAGTCATCTGGGAAAAGGTTGTTAAATTGTCCGACTCCCCGCACGGCGGATTCAATCTGAAATTGAACAACAACTTTGCTATTGTTGCCGGTGGGCTGTTCTGGCTGCACGTTCACGTTGACGGCAAGAAAATGGCGAGTGCACCGCTTCAAATCAATATCGCCCGGATCGCAGCACCACCTCCGCAGGAAAGCAAGAGCGATGGCTAGTCGTGAGTCCATCGCGATTCTGCCGCTTTCTTCGCACTAGCCGAACGACTCTTCTTGGTCATGGCTGACGCCCTCGCCTTGCCCCCCTTGCGCCCCAGTGCCACCGCAGCCGGGTTCTTCCCCGCATCGGGGTCTGGCGTCTTCGGAGCTTGCCCCGTCGCTTCGGCGACGATGCGGAATGCCATTGTGCTGGCGTCTTCGCGGAGCTTCGGTGTCTTCTTCGGTAATTTGGCCATAGGGTGAGATTACCCGGAACTCGGCTCGGGATCAACCGGGCCAGGAAGATTCCGGATTTCAAACTGAGACACTACCGTCGGGACGGAGTGTGCCAACGATTCCGCCGTCAACCCACCCACCCTACCGCGGAATGAACTCCTCCATGCGGAACGACCAATACGCCGCAAGGAGTTACGTCCGATTTCAGGTGGCACACGATGACCGGGATTCACAAGTCCTTCATCGAACCCCCCAGGAATAGTTGTCATACCCGTCGGGGTGGACGCGATCATTTCGCCTTGATCCGCTCGTAGGTGTACATCACCGCGCCGCCGTCTTTCTTCGTTTGAGCGTGGGGGTGAGAGAAGGAAAGTCCCTGGCAATTCCACCCGCAGGCTTGCTCACGCATCCACGCCCACGAACGGGTTCATCCGCTTCTCGCGGCCAATCGTCGTCGACGCGCCGTGGCCGGGGAAGACCGCGGTATCGTCCGGGAGGGGCCAGAGCTTGGCGATGATCCCGGCTTTGAGGGTGGCGGATGTACGAGTTCTCGGCGAAGGGCATCGACTCGACGGCGTGAATCCGGAGCATCGGCACTTCCCCGTGGGCATTCGATCTGCGATTCTTTTAGCAATCCCCACGAGAACCCACCATGCTCCGCGCCCTCCCGCTATTGCTTCTAATCTCGATTCCGACATACGGTGCCGAGCCGATCAAACCCGAACTACCGCCGAACGAGGCCGCAGTCGCGGCGATTGCGAAGCTCAAACCAAACCGAGCGATGCTGCTCGGCAACGCGGCCGTGACCGGCGACTTCAACGCCGTGGCCAAGAAGTACGACCTCCACAAGACGGGGCCGCGCGGGCGGGACTACTCCATCAAGATGTGCTGGGCGGCCGATCGCGGGCGGGCCTTGTTCTGCGGGGCCAACCACGCCGTGCCGCACCGGTTGAACGACGTTTGGGAATTCGACCTCGGGGCGCTGGCGTGGGCCATGCTCTACGCGCCGGACAACCCGCGCGATTACACCGGTCTCGGCAAAGACTACTCCGACGTGACCTTCGCCGACGGGTTGTTCGTCACGAAGCGCGGCGGGCCAGGGATCATCGGTCACACTTGGTGGGGCTTGACCTACGACCAAGAGCGGAGGGAACTCCTGTTCCTGAATACGTGG
>JANOSQ010000087.1:0-4809 GCA_031415915.1 Fimbriiglobus sp.
CGACGGCGCACGAACTCGAGCTGGTCGTCGCGGCGAAGATCGTCCGGGAAGTGAGCGTCGATCCGCCGGTGTTGGCCGTGAGCACCGCGGGTGACGCGGCGCGCTCGCATCTGATCAAAGTGACCGATCGCCGCGCGACCGGCGGGCTGACGATCTCGAAGGCCCAGTGCACCAATGCGAAGGTGACGCTCGACATCAAACCGACAACCGCAACCGGCTCAGGAGCGTCGCAAGAGATCGCGGTCACGATCCCCGGCGATCTGCCGACCGGCACGCACGACGACATCATCACGCTGACGACGACCGACCCCGCGTGCCCCGAACTGAAGATCCCGTTGAAGATCACCAAGCGCGCCGCCGGGGGCGTGAGCGTCTCGCCGGAGTCGCCGACGATCCGATTCGCGAAGGGTCAAACCGACGCCTCGGTGCTCGTGCAACTCCGGGCCGGCGGTAAGCCCGTCTCCATTACCAAGGTGGAATGCAAACAGGACGGCGTGACGGTGAAGTTCTCCGAAGGCAGCGGCACCGCGGCGACGGCGCGGATCTCGGTGAACGTCGCCAAGGCCGGGGCGCTCGGCCAAGCCGACGTGACGATCCACTTGGCGGAGCCGGCCGGCGGCGTCGTGGCGATCCCGGTGAGCTGGTATCAACCGTGAGAGGTCGGTCACTTCTCCCAAATTCCGAGAGCGGCTTTGAAGTCGGCGAACGCGCGGAAGTAATCTTGCTTCGCCCCGATCTCGACGACTTCGGCGTCGAACGCGGCTTGCTCCCGGAGGGTGACCCGGAGTACATCGCTGCGCCCGAGGCGGAGTAGCTCCCGTTCGGCACGGGCGACCAACTGGGCCAATTCCACCCGCTTCGAGGCTTGACCGTGGAACTCGAAGGCCCGCTCCAGCGCCGAGAATGCGTCTTGCACGTCGGCCCGCACGAGATCTTCCGCGAATCGATATTGCTGTTCGAGCTGCGCGAGCTGGGCTTGGCTTTGCAAGATCCGCCCCCGGGCATCGCGGCGCTGGACGGGGAGTTGGAACGCCAAGCCGGCGCTCAGAGTGGTTCGATCCAATCCGTTGGAGCCGGAGAGGGAGCTTCTCCCGTAGCCGACGTCCTGCGAGGCCGCGACAATCGCGTTCAAAGTCGGCAACGTTTGATTCTCGGCGAGTCGGAGTTCGATCAGCGCTTTCTCGCGCAGGAGGCCGATCCGACGGGGCTCCGGCCGATTCTCGAGCGCCGTCCGCAGTGAAGAATCGAACGTGTTGGGATCGACGGCGCGGACTTCCGGAAACGCGGGGAGGCGGTCGGCTCCCGCGAGAGTGGGCGAGCCGGCGCCGTCGCGCAGAAACAGCGACAACTCGACGGTGGCTTGTTGGAACCCGCGCTGGGCTTGCACGAGCACACCGTTGCGGAGCGCGATGTTCTGTTGATTATCGATCCGCTCGATGTTCGCGACCGGGCCGACTTCGACCCGCGCTTTCAATTGCTCGTCGCGATCCACGGCGAGCTTCACCAAATCTTCCGCCACTTTGAGGCGACGCCCGGTCCCGACCCAATTCCAGTAGACCCGCGCCGCGGCCCGCTGGAAGTCGAGCCGCTGCCGTTCGATCACCGGTTCGGCGATGGCGATGTCGAGCCGGGCTTGCTGGACGTTGGCCCGCGGGCGATCGATCACCCGATCCCGCAGCAACGGCATGCTGACGCCGGCGCGGAACTCACCGCCGTCGGCGGTTTTCTGCCCGAGGTTGTACGTCGGAAACTCCCCCGATCCGCTCCGGTAGCCGGCGAAGACACCCAACCCGCCGATGGGCAAGCCCTGGCTCGCACCGACGGTCGTGCGGACGTTGTCGTAGGTCGTCCCTTGCCCTTCGACCCCGTTCGCCAAGTTCAGATCGAAAGCTCCCATGCTGGAGAGAAGCCGGCCACCGGCGATGGCGCGCTCCTGCTCGACCGCCCGCAGCAAGGGATAGTTGCGTTCGAGGGACACCAAGACTTCGTCGAGGGTCAGCGGCCCGCCCACACTGGCGACGGCCCCGCGGAGAGCGGGTGCGGCCTTGGGAGCGCCCGGCGGATCACTCCCGACTTTTGTTTCCGGTGCCGGCTCCACATGCGTAGCGGGAACGACAGTCGACGTGACCGGGGTCGCCGCCGGGATTCGCGGGATTGAACCGAGCGAAACCGGCGGCGGGGGCAAACGCGCCGGCCGGCGGCTCTCCATCGGCGCCCGACACCCGGCGCCCGCGGCAATCAAGAACAAGCCGATGATGCAACGCGCGGTCATCCGGGTTTGACCTTCGGCGGCTTGCCACTTTCTTTTTTCTCGGGCGGTTTCGGCGCCACGACCGGCGGGAAGCCGTTGAATTGCCGCCATAGCTCGTAGCCCAGCGTGACCCGGTTGAGGAAGACCCAGCCCACCGCTTGGTTCCCTTGGCGGAGGAACAACCCTTCCGGCCAGCGGTCGCCGTCGAACATTTCTTCCGGCTCCACCAAGATGCGGAACCGCCCGTACCCGTCGTCGGTGGGGTCGATCTGCCGCACTTTGCCGCCGAAGGTGCCCGTCGCGACCGAGGGCCACCCGGCGAACTGCACGCCGGGCCAACCTTCGAACTGGAGCCGCACGTGCGGCCCGCGCCCGGTCTGCTCCACGTGGGCGGCGATCAGCGGGGCATCGACGCCGTCGATCATCAGCTCCACCACCCGATCGGTCGTATCGGGGACGATCACCGCCAATTCGTCCCCCTCCTTCACGGACTGTCCGACTTGGCCTTCCGCCGAGATCCGGAAGACGACCCCGTCGCAAGGGGCTTTCACGAACCGCGCTTTGAATCGTTCGATGCGCGTGTCGAGTTCTTGAATCTCCCGTTCGACCGCGAAGACGTTCTGCTCGGCGCGGCGCACATCCCGGCGCGTCGTCGCCACCGTGGACAACCCGTTGGCTTCGGCTTGGACGACGAGCGATTCCCCGGTCAACAGCGCGGCGTCGGCGCGCTTGACCTCGGCTTCCGCCCGGGTGACATCGGTCGCCCCGCGGTCGGCCCGCATCTTGGCTTCGTCCCGACTCAACTCGGATTCCAGTCCCCCGAACTTCTTGTCTTTGAAGAGGCGGTCGAACATTTCGAAACGCCCCCGTTCAAATGCGGACGCGAATTCGGCGTTCTTGCGGCCCTGCTTGGAAACCTCGACCATCAGCCGCGCCGCATCCCGGTTGGCCTTCGCGGCCCCGACCGCGGCCCCAGCGGCTTTCTCTTGGGCTTCGACCGCCCGGCTCTGCTCGGCCACTTCTTCCTCCGCCGCTTTCCGCCGACCGTAGAGAAACTTCCGCTGAAACTCCAATCGCTCGGACAAACCGGCGTCATTATCGTCAATATCGGCAATCGCGTCGCCCATCTTGACCTTCGATCCTTCCACGACGTGCCATTTGCGGACCTGACCGCCGACCAGCGCCGTGACAACCTGCTTGCGCTCGGTGGGTGCGAAGGCGACGATCTGCCCGCGCCCCTGGACGGTCTGCTGCCACGGGACGAACGTGAGGGCAACCGGCGACAGGAGGAATCCGAGGAGCAGAAGTCGAGCCACCCACCGGGCCATCCGTGGGGTTCGGACCCTTTGGAGGGATGAGAAGGGCGCGTTGGGACCGAATGCGGGTCGGGTTCGCAGCGCGAAGGTCATCGGCGCGCTCCTTGTTTCGTTGATGATTTGGGAGGGTCGGGCTTTGGGGGTGGCTGGGAGTTGGACGCTTGGTCACAGCTTTGGAGCGACTGTACGACTTTGGGCAATATGGCGAGGATGGTGAGAGCGAGGACGGTACATAAGACCGCCGTCGCTTCGCGGCCCATGCCCGCGGCCATCCCGATGGCTGCGGTCAGCCAGAGGCCCGCCGCCGTCGTCAGCCCCTTCACCTCTCCTTGGTCGCCGACCCGGATGATAGCCCCGGCACCGAGGAACCCCACCCCGGCGACCAGGCCTTGCAGCACGCGGGACAGGTCGGCGTCCGACATCCCGTGCTGCTGAGGAATCAGGACGAACAGGGCCGCGCCGAGGGCGACGAGCATGTGGGTGCGTAGTCCCGCAGCCTTGCCCTTCTTCTCCCGCTCGTACCCCAGCACGCCGCCCAATATTGCAGCGATCAGCAACCGCAGCGTCACGCGGGTCACTTGTGCGGCGTCGGGGAGGTCGGAGAACTCCTCCCGCACGGTGTCCCAAACTTGTTGCCACCATCCGCTCATAGTCGGTTGCCGCTTGCTCGTGTTTGACCAGGGTTTGCCGTCATGTCCCGTTGGACGGTGACAGAGCGATGATCCGGTCGCACATCCCGACGATCTCGGGCTTGGTGGAGGCGATCAGCAGCGTCCAGGGGGCCGAACGGTCGAACAGTCGCGGCGAAAGGTCGGGGGACATTCCCAGGTCCAAACCGTCCAGGACGCCATCGAGGATCAACAGGCGTGGACGACCGACCAGCGCCCGGGCGAGCGTCAGCCGTACTCCTTGACTCGCCGACAGCGGCCCGCCGCCGGGGATCAATTGCGTGTCCAGTCCGTGCGGCAGATCGTGAACCACCCCGAGCAAGCCGACGACCTGCAACGCCTCTCGAACCTCGCCGGGCGTCAGGTCCGGTCGGCCGACGCGGACGTTTTCCATGACGGTGCCGAGGAAGACATCCGACCCTTCCACCAACACCACCTGCCCCCGCAAGTGTTCCAAAGACAAGCCCCGCAGGTCGATGCCGTCCACCTCCACGACGCCGTGGCCCGGCTCCCGCAGACCGCACAACACCTCGAACACGGTCGTCGTCCCCGACCCCGGTGGGCCGACCAGGGC
>JANOSQ010000088.1:0-9115 GCA_031415915.1 Fimbriiglobus sp.
CGGAGTCCTACCGTACTCAGATTCGCATCATGCTGGAAGAAGGCGTCGATGCCCTGCTTGTTGAAACCTGCTTCGACGTGCTTCAAGCGAAGATCGTCGCCATCACGGCCATCGACGAGATGAAGCGCCGAGGCGTTCGCCTCCCGCTCATGGTGCAACTCACTATCATCGACGCGAACCAGAAGATGCTTCCGGGCACGGACATTCCCACGGCCCTCGTCGCGCTCGAAGAACTCGACGACATCGATGTGATTGGAATGAACTGCGGCGTCGGCCCGGACCTCATGCTCTCGAGTATGCGGCACCTGAGCAACAACAGCCGGAAACTGCTCAGCGTGCTGCCCAACGCGGGGATGCCGGAACGGCACAATGATGAGACTCACTTCCCGCTCAAGCCGGAGCCGCTCGCCGACGCGATCGAACAGTTCATCACCGAGTTCGGGGTGAACATCGTCGGCGGCTGCTGCGGCACCACCGCCGAACACTTGAAGGCCGTGTGCGATCGGGTTCACGGCCGCAAGATTACGCCGCGTTCGCCGGTGTTCGTGCCCGCCGTGTCGAGCCTCCTCGCCTATCAGGAACTCGTCGTCGAACCGCGGCCCCTGCTCGTCGGCGAACGCACCAACACCAACGGCTCCCGCAAGTTCAAGCAGCACCTCGAAAAGGAAGACTGGCACGGGCTCGTGCAGATGGCCCAGGAGCAGGAACGCGAAGGCGTCCACATTCTCGACGTGTGCGTGGACTACATCGGCCGCGACGGCGTCCGCGACATGAAGGAAACCATCAAGCGCTACAACGCGGTACTCACGAAGCCGCTGATGTTGGACAGCACCGAAGTGCCCGTAATCGAGGCCGCGCTGAAGCTGTGCAGCGGCAAGACGATCATCAACTCGATCAACCTCGAAGACGGCCGGAAGACGCTCGACCCGAAAACGATCCTCGCGAAAAAGTATGGTGCGGCCCTTGTCGCCCTGACCATCGATGAAGTTGGCCAAGCGGACACGGCCCAGTGGAAGTTCGATGTCGCCAAGCGGATCTACGACATCGTCGTCGACGAATACAAGATCCCGCCGTCGGATCTGATGTTCGACCCGCTCGTGTTCCCCGTCTCCACGGGACAAGAGCAGACGCGCAAAAGCGCCCTCGAAACGTTTGAAGCCATTCGGCTCATCAAGAAAAATCTCCCCGGCGCGCTCACGCACATCGGCCTGAGCAATTGCAGCTTCGGACTGGCCCCCTACTCCCGGCAGGTGCTAAACTCGGTCTACTTGCACTTCGCACTCGATGCGGGTCTCGACTCCGCGATTCTGCACGCGGCGAAGATCATGCCGCTGGCGAGCATCGACCCCGAAGGCAAAGAACTCGCCCGCCGATTGCTCTTCGACGAACGCGTGTTCGATAGCTCCGGAAACTGCACCGAAGACCCACTGCAAATGATCATCGAGCACTACGCCGACAAAAAGACCGTCTCGAAGAAGGGCCAATCGCTCGGCGAGACCGTCGAAGAGCGCTTGCGGCAAGCCGTCATCCAAGGCCGGCGCGAATCGCTCTTCGTCGATCTCGACTTGGCGCGCGAGACGCGCAGCCCCATCGAGATCATCAACAAGATTCTCCTCGACGGCATGAAGGTCGTCGGCGACCTCTTCGGCAGCGGGCAAATGCAACTGCCGTTCGTGCTGCAATCTGCGGAGGTGATGAAGGCCGCCGTCGCCCACCTCGAAAAATTCATGGAGAAGGTCGAAGGCGCCGAAAAGGGGAAGATCGTGCTCGCCACCGTGAAGGGGGACGTCCACGACATCGGCAAGAACTTGGTCGACATCATCCTCACGAACAACGGCTACAAGGTCTTCAACCTCGGCATCAAGCAGTCGGTCGACGCGATGATCGCCGAGTTCAAGAAGCAGAACGCCGACGCCATCGGCATGAGCGGACTGCTCGTGAAATCGACCGTCATCATGAAGGAAGACCTCGTTACCCTCAACGAACGGCACCTGTCGCCGCCGGTGATCCTCGGCGGCGCGGCGCTCAATCGGCGCTTCGTCGAAGTGGATTTGCGGAGCGTCTACAAGGGCCAACTTTTCTACGGGGAAGACGCCTTCGATGGCCTGCGCATCATGGATCAAATCGTGGCGAAGAAGAAGATCGCCAACGTCGGTAGCTCCGCGCTGCGGGGCGTCATGGAATCGTCGGGGAACCGCGATTTCGAACGGCAGCCGATCCCCATCGCTGTCGCTGACATCCCGCTGACACCGAAAGTCGCACTCCCCCCCCGCGCCCCGAATCTGCCGCGGGCGAGTGCGATCCCCGCGCCGCCATTCCTCGGTTCTCGCATCGTCGAGGCCGTGCCGATGGCCGAGGTGTTCCCGTACCTCAACGAACTCACGCTCTTCAGCACCCAATGGCAATTCGTCAAAGGTGGGGTCGATCCCAAGGTCTATGCGAAGCAGATCGAAACCACGGCCCGCCCGGCTCTCGCCCGGTTGAAGGCCCGCTGCCTCGCGGAAAAAATCCTCCGGCCGGCCGCGACTTACGGCTTCTTCCCCGCCGCGAGCGATGGCCAGAAGTTGACCATCTACGAAGACGACCGCCGCACACCCCGGCAGGAGTTTGCGTTTCCGCGCCAAGACTTCGGCGACTTTCTCTGCCTGAGCGACTTCGTCGAACCGGCTGTCGACGGTGTCGCCATCGATTCCGTCGGCTTCATGGCCGTGACCGTCGGCCACGAAGTCACCGTCGCCTGCAACGCGTTGCGCGCCGCCGACGAGTACACCGACTACTTGTTCCTGCACGGGTTGGGAGTCGAATCGGCGGAGGCCTTCGCCGAGTATTTCCACAAGCGTATCCGCGCCGAATGGGGCATCGGCGCCAAAGATTCACCGACGATCGGCAAGCTCTTCAAGGGGCATTACCAAGGCCGCCGCTTCGCCTTCGGCTATCCTGCCTGCCCCCGTTTGGAAGATCAAAGCGGCCTGATGAAACTGATCGATCCGGCCCGCGTCGGCATCAGCCTCACCGAGCAGTTCCTGCTCGAACCGGAGCAGAGCACGACGGCGATCATCTTTCACCATCCGAACGCGAAGTACTTCAACGTGAAGCGCGGCGGCGGAGTGGAATTCGAGTGAAGCTCGGAGGAGAAGAGTTTTTGTAACCGCAGAGGAAGAAGAGAGCACATGAGATGAGAACAAGGTTTGAGGGGCGCCAGATTCATTGGCTCCCTCATGTGCCCTCTTCTTCCTCTGCGGTGAAATTCTTGTTCTAGATTTGGATCGCCACACACTGCGGATCTGCAAATCACGATGACTACCCCCGCCATTTCCATCGACGCCCTGCGCGTGCAGTTCAAAAAATTCGTCGCGGTGGACAACCTGAGCCTCGGCATCCGCAAGGGCGAACTCTTCGGCCTGCTCGGGCCGAACGGGGCGGGGAAATCGACGACGATTCGCGTGCTCATCGGCCAGCGGGTTCCCACGGCCGGCCGCGTCACCGTTTGCGGGTTCGACGTCGTGAAGGACTGGGCCAAGATCAAGCCGCTTTTCGGGTACACTCCGGATCGCGACAACCACTTCGACGAATTCACCGGCCGGCGCAATTTGGAATTCTTCGCCGACCTCTACGCGGTGCCCCGGCTCCGCGTCCGCGGCTGTTTGGCGATGGTCGAACTCGACGAAGCCGGGGACGTGCCCGTGAAAGGCTACTCCCTAGGCATGCGCCGCAAACTCTTGCTCGCCCGCTCGCTGCTCCACGATCCGCAGGTGCTCTACCTCGACGAGCCGACGGCGAACCTCGACATCCACTCGGCCGAAGTTGTCCACCGCATCCTGCGCGAGCGCGTCCGCAACGGGGCGACGGTGGTGCTGACGACGCACGACATGAAGGAAGTCGAACAAATCTGCGACCGCGTCGGCATCATGTGCAAAGGGAAGCTGGTGGCACTCGATTCCCCGCTGGCCCTGCGGACGGCCCACACCGAGCGCAAAGCCGACGTGATCTTGAAAGATGGAGAGCGGCTCACGATTGACATGGATGCAGCGGACGATCAAACTCGGCTCGCGGGAATTGTGTCGAGCGGTGCCGCCGCCAGTATTCAAACCCGCGAATTCGACTTCCACGCGACGTTTTTGAAACTGACCGGTTTGAAGTTCGATTGATCGACGCGCCACCATCGATTAAAGTCTCACTGACTCACGGCTCGAACCCGGGTGAAGCAACATGCCCCGCATCGCGTTGACACTCCTTTTTGCAATCCTCATTCACTCGCAGACACTGTGCGCGCCTGTTCCCGTCGAGAGGTGGTCCGCGGAGAAAGATGCCGAGTTCGAGAAGCTGTGGAACGCCATCGATTGGTACCAGCCCAACGCGGTGAAGTTCTGGTGCCGGGTCCACGCGAATCCGCAAGCGGGCTATGCATTTTTGGATCGCAAGATCGAACCGATTCAAATGAGCGAAGTGACGGCCAAGCGACTGATCGACAACCTCGGCAGCGACGACGAACGAGTGTGGAAGGCGGCCGAAGCGAGACTGAAGAAGAGAGACATCCGGCTGGCGATGAACTTCTTGAACGCGTGGGATTACGCGGAGACGGATCTGAAGCGCAAGAGACTGCTCCCACTCGTTCTCGACAACGGGTATATGGATAACCTCGGCTTTTACGATGTCACCTTGACTCAGCAAATCCCCGGAGTGGGCCAGCCGATCTGTTATTCCCTGAGTACAAAGTTGCGGCCCGGCATCTCTCGGGATGTCCAACTAGTGTTGGATCTTCACGGCGGCTTTGGGATGGGCTTCGGTGCCGATTTGCTCACCACACCAGATGATTTCAAGGTTCGTTCGGAACTCGCACTTTTACCATATTTGAACGGATTTTTTCTGGACAGACTCAGCCGAGGGAACCCGTCTGTCGAACCCGCGAAAAGCTTGTTGGCGTCGTCGGCGAAAAAGACACCTGTGCGGTATCGTTCACTCGGTCAATCGCTGTCGTCGGGCCAACTGCCAAATCTCTGGGACAAGTGGTGTACGGACTGGAATGATCCCGATCGCCTCACTCAGAAAATGCTGCTTTGTCCCGAATTGACGGTCGCCTTTCTCGCACAAAGGCTGAAGCCAATTTGTATAAATCCGATCCGGGTGGGATTGTTACTCAGTTTGCTGGCCCATCCTTCCGATGCCATCTGGGAAAAGGCGCACGAGCAATTGCAGAAAGCCGACCCGCGATTTTGTCTATCGGTCGAGGCCATTTGGCAGACGGCGACCACGGTCGAGCAAAAGCGACGGCTCACGCTGTTACTCTGTCCGGAGATCGCCAAGGAGAAATGCTACGATTACAAATTGGAGCGATACAAGAGTGGCAAGACGCATTGGGTTTCAATTTCGTATTGGGTGCGCAAGGATTTGCCACCGGAAGAAATCCCTGCCGAACGCCGTGGTTTAAATGAATCATGGGGCAGTTCGATCTCCGACAAACCGCTGCAGATCAGCCAAGCGAAATGGTTCCGCGAAGAGGCCGCCATTTGGGTGCTCGAAGCCATCGGTACCGACGATGCCTTGGCCATCGTGAAACGCATGGCCAAGGGGCACCCCGATGCGCGGCCGACCATCGCCGCTAAGGAAGTGCTGGCCCGGCGCGACCGCAAGTAGACTCACATCCCCGTCGCTTCTTCGATTTTACCGTTGCGCCACGCTTTTCGCAGGCTGTAGCGGTAGAAGACCTGCGACACCGCCACCAGTGCGATCGTGGTCGCCGTCAGCATCAGGGCGAGTTCGCCGGTTTCCCACTGGGCGAGCGGCGACTGCGCCAACGGGGAGTTCGCCGGCGCCCGGCCGGTGATCGCACGGCGCATCCCTTCGAGCCAGTATGTCGTCGGTAAGCTCAGGCCGACGTATTGCAACGCCGTCGGCAGCGCCGAGATCGGGAAGACGACCCCACTGAGGAAGTAAACGACGCCGGCGATCCCTTCGCTCAGGAACATCCCGCTGCGCGACATGTTCAGCACCGCCGAGGCGAGCATCATCCCGCAGGCCCAGAGCATCACGCTGCCGATGAGCAAAAACACCAGCAGCCAGCCGGGGTCGAAGCTTTCCAAATTCACCGCCGCGCGGATGTCCGGGATCAACAGCCCCGTGCCGATGGTGATGGTCGCGCCCATCAACCCCTCCGCCGCTCGGGCCAACCCCCGGCCGACGAAATAGGCTTGGAACTGGGCCGGGCTGATGAAGACGTACTTCAGCATCCGGTAGCTCTCGCGGTCGGAGATCACGACGTTGCTCATGCCGAACATGACCATGCCGACGAGTCCGTAGCAAGCGTTCGACACGAAGATGTAAGGCAGGAACTCCACGGGCACTCGGCTGCCGACGGCGAACTTGGCCGCGTAGAACATGCAGACGAGCATCATCGAGCCGCAGACGGGCTTCACCACGAGGTAGAGCAAAAAGAGCCGGATGTCGGCCCAGTTCGATTCGATCTGCCAACCGAGCCACGTCGACCAACGCAGGGTGCGATAGGTTTCGCGGATCGACGATTCCGCACTCCGCATTCCCAATTCCGCATTCGAGTTCATTGCCACTTCACCGTCAGTTTGCCTTCCTGTTTCGCTTTGCGTTCGAGCACGTCGAGAAACCGTTTCGCCAACAATAGGAACACGACCGACATCACCGCGAGCAGCGGCACCTCGTACCAAAGGTCGAGAAAGCCTTCGCTGCGGAAGAGGACTTGTCGCATCGCGTCCATCCCGGCGGTGAGCGGGATCAACAGCGCCGCGGCGGGGATCGCCCAGTGGGTCATCTTCTCGAGCGCCGTCAGGGGGAAGTTCATGCCGGTTATCAGGTAGACCGGTTCTTGGAGGAGGTTCACCGTGTGCCAGGCCTCGCGGCCGAAGAGGAGGAAGACCGACGCGAACATCATGCCGAGGCCGTAGAGGGCGATCATCGTCAGTCCGAAGATCAGTCCGAGCAGCCACCACGAACTGGGTTGAATCGGCACGTCGAACAGGACGACACCGGTGAAGACGATGGCCGCGGCGCGGACGACGGTCATGGTCAACCCGCCAAGGGCCATGCCGGCGAGGATGCCCATCATCGGCGCCGGGCAGAGGATGTAGAGTTCGAGGTTGCCCGAGTCGCGCTCCCAGTAGAGGTGGGCGCCGAGGCTCCAGAGGACGTTGAGCCAAAAGGCGGTCATCGCGGCGCCGAGGATGACGAAGCCGATGTATTCGACCGGCGCCTGCATCCATTTGTAGACGTTGGCGAGCGCGATCACCGACAGCATCGGCAGCAGCGTTTCCTGGATCAGCCAAGTGCGGTGGCGGAACATCCACGCGACTCGCGGGTACGTGCGGGCCATCATGGCCTTCCAGAACAGTTCGAGCGCATCAAGCATTGAGGCCGTGCCCCACGAGTTCGATGAAGACGTCTTCGAGCGTCGGCTCCACTTTTTTCAGGGTGAGGATGCGCCCGCCCCCCTGCACGACCCGCTGGACGACCCCGCCGATGGCGGACTCTTCGCGCAGGAGCACCTTCAACTCGATGCTCGTCGGCGTCTCCGTCGTCGTCGCTTGGTGAACTCCCGGTAGTCCCGCGACTTCGATGAGTCCGGCTTCACCCGGCGTGTGGCTCAGTTCGAAGATCGAATGCTCCTGCACGCGGCGTTTGAGGTTCGCCGGGGTATCGCACGCCAGCAGTTTCCCTTTGTCGATGATGGCGAGTCGGTCGCAGAGTTCGTCCGCCTCGGCCATGTAGTGCGTCGTCAGTAGCATCGTCCGCCCGGGTCGCTCGGCGATCCATTCCTTCACGAACTTGCGGATGCTCCGCGCCGCGGTGACATCGAGACCGAGGGTCGGTTCGTCGAGGAAGAGGATCTTCGGATCGGTGATGAAGCCCCGGCAGAAGTTCATCTTCTGCCGCTGGCCCGTCGAAAGCTGGCTCACCTTGCTGTTCGCCTTCTCGGTGAGATCGACGATCTTCAGCATGTCGTCGATGCGTTGGTTGATGACGGCGTTGGCGACCCCGTAGATGCGGGAGAAGAGCCACAGGTTCTCGCGGACGGTGAGGATGCCGTAGCCGCTCGATTCGCCGCCCGACACCATGTTGATGAACGGGCGGAGCGCCTTGGCGTCGGCGACGACATCTTTGCCATCGACCCACGCTTGCCCCGAGGACGGTGCGAGCAAAGTCGTCAGGATCTTGATGAGGGTGGTTTTGCCGGCTCCGTTGGGCCCGAGCAGGCCGAAGAGTTCGCCGGGTTGGACTTCGAGGGTCACGCCGTCGAGGGCGACGAATTCTTTGGCGGCGTTCGGGTCGGCGCGCTTCCACCAGCGTTTGCGGGCTTTGCGGTACGTCCGACCGAGGGCATCCGTGCGGAGGGCGAGTTCACTCATGTTCGGGTATTATAGGCGGCACGCGGCGAGTCGATCTTGTCGAAGGGAATCGGGTTAGGTTTCACCGGATCACAGCGACTTGAACTTGCCCATTGTGATGGCAAAAATGCTCGCATTCTGTGATGGGCCGTCGAGAGAACACCATGAGCCACGAACGCGATCTCGTCGAGACGATCAAACGCAATTTCGCTCGGAGATCGACGACCCAACTCCAAGAGATTGTCGGCGAGAATGATCGGCAGCGTTGGTCTGCGGAGGCGACGGTGGCCGCCGGCGAAGTCCTCCGGGATCGCAGGGCCGGGCTCGCCGAAGAACCGCAATCGCCGGAAGTCGACGAACCGCCCGAATACTCTTATGTCCCCGAACACGTTGCACTCGGGGTGCTGTCAGGCTTGTTCACCGGTTTCTTGGTCATCCCGTACACCCAGCGAGAAACCGACCGGCCCGACTTCCCGGTGCCCTTCGGTCGGAACATGGCGTGGTTGGCGATGGAAACCACCGACACCGACGCGGTAGAAGCGGCGTTGGGACTCACCGGTGCCAAACTCTCCGAATGGGGCGAGGGCATCGAAGCAGCTCACTCCGGCTCGGTTTTCGTAACACCGCCGCTCGGGGAATGGACGCTGGCGGTGGGCACGCCGCTATTTCACGGAGTGGAGTTGATGGAGGCCGTGGTTCGCCCCCTCCTCGAACGATTGAGCCGGCAATTCGGCGATGTGCAGTACTTTTGCAACCACGCAGAA
>JANOSQ010000089.1:0-6603 GCA_031415915.1 Fimbriiglobus sp.
GGCCTCCACGGCATGGGCGCCAAGGCGATGAACGCGCTCTCCGAGTGGTGCGAAGCCGAGGTGCGCCGCGACGGCCGCGTCTGGCAGATGGAATTCGAGCGCGGCTACGCCGTCAGCGAACTGAAGAACCTCGGCCCCGCCCCCGCCGGCGTCTCGGGCACCACCATCAGCTTCAAGCCCGACCCCGAAATCTTCGGCGACATCACCTTCAACTACGACACGCTGGTCGATCGCCTGCGCGAGATCGCCTTCCTCAACCGCGGCCTGCGCATCGGCATCGTCGATGAACTGCAAGCCCGCAGCGAAAGCTTCTTCTCGCAAGACGGCATCGCCGGGTACGTCAAGTTTCTCAACGAAGGCGAGACCATTTACCACCCGCCGATCTACTTTGTGAAGACTGTCAACAACGTCAAAGTCGAAATCTCGCTGCAATATTGCAACCGCGACGACAAGATCGAACGCTGCTACTGCAACAACGCCTTCAACAGCGATGGCGGCACGCACCTCTCCGGCTACCGCGCCGGCCTCACGCGCAGCATCACGGCCTACGGCAAGAAAGAGAACCACTTCAAGGAGGGGATGGAACTCAAGGGCGAAGACTTCCGCTACGGCCTGACCGTGATCGTGAGCCTCGGCCACCCCGACCCGCTCTTCGAATCGCAAACCAAGGTGAAGCTCAACAACCCCGAAGTGGAAGGGATCGTGTCGAGCGTCCTGTACGAATGCCTGAACGAGTACTTGGAAAAGAACCCCAAAGAGGGGACGCTCATCTGCCGGCGGATCAACCTCGCGGCCGAGGCCCGCATCGCCGCCAAGAAGGCCCGCGACGCCATCACCTCGCGCAAGAACATCCTCGGCGGCGGCGGGTTGCCCGGCAAACTCATGGACTGCACCACCCGCGACCGCGAGAAATCCGAACTCTTCCTCGTCGAAGGGGACTCCGCCGGCGGCTCGGCCGAATCGGGCCGCGACCGCATGTACCAAGCGGTGCTGCCACTGCGGGGCAAAGTGCTCAACGTCGAGAAGGCCCAACTCGAGAAGCTGCTGGCGAACGCCGAAATCGCCGCGCTCATCGCCGCCGTCGGCCTCGACATCGGCAACATCGAGGACACGTCCAAGATCCGCTACGGCAAGATCGTCATCCTCACCGACGCCGACGTGGACGGCCAGCACATCCGCACGCTGCTGCTGACCTTCTTCTTCCGCCAGATGCGCAAGCTCGTCGAAGAGGGCCGGCTTTTCGTCGCCCGGCCGCCGCTGTTCAAGGTGACGCAGAAGAAGGAATCCAAGTTCATTCAAACCCGCGAGGAGATGGCCGACGTGCTGATGGGCCGCGGCCTCGCCGATACGAGCCTCGTGGTGAACGCCGACCCCGATGCGTCCCGCAATCGCCCGACGGCGACCACGCTCGGGTCGGAGGTGCTCCGCAAGCTCCTGCCGATCCTCGGTGATGTGGATACCGCCGTGACCATACTCGAACGCCGCGGCCACTCGCTGCTGAGTTTCTTGAAGTATTTGAAGGGGAACGCGCTGCCGATGTTCCAAGTGCGCCTCGGCGCCAAGGAACACTTCTTCTACTCGCAGGAAGAAGTCGAAGCCTTCCGCGTCGAGCAATCGGCGCTGTTGAAGCACGAGCTGACCATCGGCGAGGCGGTGCCGACGATGGCGGTGAGTACCGATCCGAATGTCAAGCTGCCGGCCGAGATCGACGAGCGCTTCCGCTTCGGCCGCGACGAATGGCACGAAGTGCGGATGCTCAACCGGGCGCTGGTGAAGCTGGCCGAGTTCGGCTTCACCGCCCATGACCTCGTGCCGCTGCCGCGCCCGGCCGGGCGCGATCCATTCGTCCGCTATAACCTGCTGAACGGCGAGTCTTCCAAAGAGATGCACAACCTCCGCGAGCTGTACGCCGAGATCCGCAAGACCGGCGAGAAGGGCCTGACGATCACGCGCTTCAAAGGCCTCGGCGAAATGGACCCCGAGGAACTTTGGGACACGACGCTCGACCCCAAGCGCCGCACGCTGCTCAAGGTGACGATGACCGACGTGCTGCAAGCCGAGAAGATGTTCCGCATGCTCATGGGCAACGAAGTCGAGGGGCGGCGGGACTTCATCTTGAAGCACCGCGCGAACGTCGAAGACATCGACTACGGGGCGTGACCCGTGGAAAACGGCGATGTTTCAGTCAGCAAGAAATTGGCGCTTGCGAGGTGCCGATCAGCAGTGTTAAGCTCGCCGGGAAAAGGCAATCGTCTCAAGCTGTTCATCCGAACATTCGTAGTGGGGTGCACTCAGCCATGAAAGATGAATGTAAATATTTCGCGAAGCAGCTGCGAAATCTTGCACTGAAGAAGCTCGGTTGTCAGAAATTTACACTGTACATAAGTGACCCATGGTGGCCCGGCGAATTGCGCCTTTACGACCATGCCGGTTTGGACTACCCGGAACCTATGCTTGGGTTCCTCGAAGAAGAGAGCGTCCGCCGCCGGGTTACTGTGGGGGGTGATTTTGAAATATGGGAAGACGCGAAGAATGCCCGGGAACTCCGCGACCAGGCGCCGGATGGAGCACTTGATCGAATTGCTTGGAATCTTGGAAAAGAAAACCGTCTATACGACGATTTCGTGGGACGCGAATCCGTCAGTTCGGCAGTCCGGCTAATCGTTAGAGACTCTAAGCACCAAATTACGTCGGTTCTCTTCCTCAATTACACGGAAAGAAAAACCGGGGATCATTTTGACCGGCTCCAAGAAGTCGTCAATGACACTCGTGAATTTCTCATTGAACAACACCCTCTAGTAGTCAAATACATTAAGGAGAATGAGAGCCCGCCAGTGGGGGGAATGCACATCGCCCTAAACGCGGCAAGTGCGCTTGCGGACATGGTTGGATCCCCCGCACAAGCATTGCAGCGCGAAATGATTCTAACGATTAAGCAGATACTCAAGCACTCTTTAGAGTATTGCGGGTTTCACGGTGGCATCGGCACATTTCACGCAATTAATCCAGAGACTAAGTCCATTGATTTCATTGCGGGACAAGGCGATGTCTCCGCAATCGAAGAGATGCAAGGGGGAGGCAGTGTGCCATTGAGTGAAGGCCGTGGCATCGTAACCTGGGTGGCCCTGCGAGGCAAGTCAGTAGCGATTGAAGACATGCAGAAATCGGGATTTCGATCGGCTTTTCTCCCCCTCAGAACCAAGCCTACCCACTGTGAGATCGCCGTTCCGGTCCGTGTAGGTACAGACTTGATAGGAGTTCTGAACTTGGAACACCACACCAGATCGTTACCAGCTGCCAGATCGACTGTTATCAGGTGTTTGAATCAGGTCGCCAAGCTGGCTGGGATGGCGTACCGGTTCTGCCAAGAATCGGTCGTAGCGTCGAAAAATGCGATCATGCTCGAAAAGCTCCTCCAGATTTGCAGCCAGGTACCGAGAGATCCGAACAGATCAATCGACGAACTCGCGCAACTCTACACATACGTGATGAAAGCCGATCTCTGCGACATTTTCTCGTTCCAGCCCTCGAATGTCGAAATCCCATTCGTCCTCGCCGGATCGACTTCATCACCCGATGAACGCCGCGGTGCGACTGCGCGCAAGGGGGGGCTCACGCAATTCGTACTAGCCCAAAAATCGCCGTCTTGGATTCGACGAATCGATGGCGGCGGAAATCTGGATTACACCGTTGATTGCGTCGATGACATCGCCGGTACTTGGCGACCGCACCTCTGGGACACGAACTCCGACCCGATGCCGGCCCTCAACCCCAATTTTCTGCAAACCGGCGTGCTTGCGGAATTGGGTGTACCTTTAGCCACAGACTCGGAGCCGCTGGGAGTCGTCTGGATCAAGTACCGCGTCGCGCCGACGGGCAAACCGACATCCCGGGATCTCGAAATGGTCGAATCGCTGATCGCCGGGCAGGGAGGTCTGATTCTGGCTGCGATCCGGAATACTTGGTTGCGCAACGAAACCGAGCGAGTACGAGGCCTTCACAGCGGATTGGATCGCGCCATTCAACTCCTACGCCACGAAGGGGTGGCCAAGGTTCTCCACTCCGTAATTGCCGCCAAAAAAGAGCATTTGAAATCGGCCACGACGGAGATTGTGATTTCAACCGATGCGATTCTCGCGGAAATCCATGCTTTGGAATACCTCCAGGACTATATCGAGAACATGTCTCGCTTTTCTGCGATTAGCGGGATCAGTGGAGAGCGGCCCGCACTCGCAGGCGCCCCCTCCCAAATCGATGTGCATCCACGCCCTGTCGCTGTCAAGGAAGTACTCCGGCAGTCGATCCGCATCGCAGACCTTTTTTTCCGGCGACCAGCGTGCGTACTCAGCTGCAGCGAAACCATCGCTGCATTCGTCGACGACAGCCTTTTCCGGTTCACTTTGGTAAACCTGTTGCAGAACGCCAAAAAATATACCCCGGACGAGAAGGTCGACCAACCGGTTATCATAACTGTGTCCGAGGTGAACTCCGGCGAAAAGCCTTGGGTGCAAGTGCAGGTGGACAACGCCGGGTACGATTGCTTGACTCCCGAACAGCTGGTACTATTGGGTACGCAGAATGGAATACACTTCGACCAAGGCGGAAAGCGCAATTCGGGATCGGGAACTGGGATCTTCACGAGCTCGCGTATCGCCGAAACTATGGGTGGGGTCCTCTTGTTACCGACGGAAGTGAACGAACGCGGAGGATTCACTGTGAAACTCCGGTGCCCGAGTTCCACAAAGGAATAATTATGGCTACGATTCTGATGATCGAAGATCTGCCCAACAAGGCCATCGCGCGACAGACGTCTTTAGAAAAAGCCGGTCACGAGGTCGTGGCCGTTGTCCAAGAGCGACTTTCCGACTTCATCGACGAGGCAAAAAATCATCTCGCGGATCGCCGTTTCGACTTCCTGCTACTTGACATGAACCTCCACGGAGACCAATGGGGCGGCGCTTCCTTCTACAACTGGCTCTGCCATAGTGCTTTCCGGAACCACTGGGATCACACCATCGTGACGACTATGTACTGGGGCGGGTCAAAACCGCGCACATACGACCCTGGCACGCCCGATGCTTTCATCCTCAGGATCTTCGCCGAAACAGCGGGTATCCCACAGGAAAACATCCTCCCGGCTGCGCACGGGCAGCAGGGACGGTCGAACCACGAAAGCCTCGTCGATCGCATAGCTGCGATTCTGACCGAACCACCACCTGCACGATGCCCGTCATGCGGAGAGCGCCGCGTTTAGTGACATTCGCAGCTTCGACTCCTTGCGGAATGCGCGAGTTTGCTTTGCCCCTACCACCGCAGCGGCTCCAGCGGTTTCAGCGGGGGCAGCTCGCCCCGGTCGTGGTACTCGTCGTCTTCGTTTTCCAAGCGGTAGCGCCAGGGGTTGTTCTTCGTTCCCCGACCATCGCGGCGGACCAGTTGCGGCCGAAGGCGGTATCGGTCGCCCGGTAGACGACGCCCATTCCCCCGCGGGCGATTTACTCGCCGAGCGAATAGCGTTCGGATGCGACCGACTCCGCGTGGCCCATCGTGGACGAAGCGGCGGTGGCGATGGCTCGCGTCACCGCGTGATCGGGCGAATCGACGGTGCGGGTCGGATCGAGATGGTCGGCCATCCTGCGGCTCCGCAATCGGTGGAAATTGACACTATACCGTGCCGCTGGTGCGGTCGGGACTGTTTCTTCAACGACGACGCCGTCGGCAACGCCTTGGCCACCGCGCGCGGATTGGAACCGCTCGACCGGCTCCTGTTGAAACGGTCGGGACTCTCGGAACCGGTTCGCGCCATGCTCCGCCGTCGGTTCGGGGAGCGGGTGGTGTTTTAGACGCCTCTTCGACGGAGTAGAATCTTCCTCACTCCTTGGAGAACCGCCATGCCGCTGCGCGATCACTTCCGTTCGCCCGTGAACGACAAGCACCATTGGAGTGAGCTCCACGGCGGTTGGCCGATGGAGATCGTCCGCCAACTCTTCGATCTGCTCCCTCCCGGGTTTCAGGCTGGGCCGAAGGTGTATCTCGGATCGCCGTTCGAAGTGGATATCAGCGCCTTCGAATTGGATTCCCGGGAGCCAGCCGACGAGAGGGACAGCGGCTCCGGAGGCACGGCGACTTTGACGGCGCTTTCCCCCACCCTCACGATCGAAGCCGATTTGTCCGAACAAGACCAGTATGAAGTTCTCATCTACGACGCGGAGCGGGGTCGCCAACTGGTAGCGGCGATCGAAATCGTCAGCCCGTCGAATAAAGACCGGCCCGACTCGCGGGAGGCGTTCGTCGGGAAGGTCGCCGGCCTGTTGCAGAAAGACGTTTGCGTTTCGATCATCGACTTGGTTTCGATCCGCCAAGCGAATCTCTACGTCGAATTGCTGGAGTTCCTCGGTCGCACCGATCCGAAACTCGCATCGCCCCCGCCGTCCCAGTACGCGGTCACCCTCCGCGCGCGGAAGCACCCGAAGCGAAAGACCTTGCTCGACGCGTGGTTTTACCCCATGACCGTGGGCGATGTGCTCCCGACGCTCCCGATCTGGCTATCCCCGGATCTCGGCATCCTGCTCCCGCTCGAGCCGGGATATCAAGAAACCTGCCGGC
>JANOSQ010000090.1:0-7137 GCA_031415915.1 Fimbriiglobus sp.
AATGCGATCCGGGAACCACTGGTGGTGCATCCGGGGGGCGTCCACCGCGGCGCGGATGTCGCCGCCGTAATCGACGTATTGGATCACGACGCAGAGCACGGTGTTGATGATCGTCCGGCCGCCGGGGCTACCGGTGACGAGCGCGAGCTGGCCGTCCTTCAGCAGGATCGTCGGCGTCATCGAACTCAACGGCCGTTTGCCGGGGGCGGCGAGATTCGGCTCGGTGCCGATGGAGCCGGTGCGGTTCGTGACGCCCGGTTTATGGTTGAAGTCGGTTATCTCGTTGTTGAGGATGAACCCGGCCCCGCGGACGACGACCTTGCACCCGAAGGAGTTTTCGAGCGTGTAGGTGTTGGCCACGGCCATGCCGTCGCCGTCCACGATGCTGTAGTGGGTCGTCTCTTTCTTATCGGGGGCGAGTTCGATTTCGGGGGTCAGCGATTCGCTCGGGGTGGCCTTCGACAGGTCGATCGATTTCGCCAAACCCTTCGCGTGCTCCTTGGTGAGCAAGTTCTCGGGCACTTTGGTGAAGCCGGGATCGCCGAGGTGCAATGCCCGATCGGCGAAGGCTCGGCGCATCGCCTCGGCGACGAGGTGGGTCGTCTCCGGACTCATCCACGGGTTCTTTTTCAGGTCGTGCAATTCCAAAATGTTGAGCGCGGTGATGAGCGCCGTGCCGCCGGAGCTCGGCGGCGGGGCACCGATAATTTCATAGCCACGGTAGATCCCGCTGAGCGGCGTGCGGGTCTCGGCTTTGTACTTTTTCAAGTCGTCGAGCGTGATCAGCCCGCCGCTCGCGCCCATTTCCGCAGCGATCTTATCGGCAAGAACGCCGGTGTAGAACGCGTCCGGCCCCTTCTCCGCGATCAACCGCAGCGACCATCCGAGGTCGGGTTGTTTCAGAATGTCGCCGGCCTTCCAGCCGCCTTTCTTAGCGAAGATGCGCAGAAACTCGGCGTTCTTCGCGGTCTGCACGCCGTTCAACCGCCCGGCGAGGGCCGCATTCACGACGAACCCTTCCTCGGCGAGTTTCACCGCCGGCATCACCAAGTCCTTCCACGGGAGTTTGCCGTGCTCCTTGTGGGCGAGTTCGAACCCGCGCACGGTGCCGGGGACGCCGGCGGTCTTGGCCGATTGGAAGTCGATGCCCTTGGCGAACATGTCCTTCGTCGCCGCGGCCGGGGCCATCTCGCGGTAGTCGATGAACGCGGGCTTCGCCTTCGGCCGGTGGATGAGCATGAATCCGCCACCGCCGATGTTCCCCGCCTCGGGCCAAGTGACCGCTTCGGCGAACCCCACCGCGACCGCCGCATCGACGGCGTTCCCACCGGCCTTGAGGATGTCCACGCCGATATCGGTGGCGGCGGGGGAAACGGAGACGACCATCCCCCCCGCGGCCTGCGATGCGGGGGCGAGGAACAAAAGGAAGCTGAGTGTGAAGGTGGTGCGCATAGATGTTGCTTATCTGAGGAACCGTTTCGCGGCGAGGCGACCTTGCGCCCACCGGCATCCGACTCGCTCCGCCTGCTCGCCGGACTCTTCTCCGCATTCGGTTGTAACCCTTTGCGGAACTTCGTAAATTGAAGAAAAGCTCCGATTCGCCCGAGGGCCGGTCGCGATGGGCCGGTCGATTCTGTTCGTTTGCACCGGGAACACTTGCCGGAGCCCGCTGGCCGAAAGCCTATGCCGGGTGAAGTTGGCGGCGGCGCTCGGTTGCCCGCCGGACGAGCTGGAGGCCAAAGGCTTCCGCATCGGCTCGGCGGGGGTGATGGCGTACGCCGGCGATCCGGCGACCCCGGAGGCCGTGCTGGCCGCGGCGGAGGCCGGGGCCGACTTGGCCGGGCACCGCAGCCGACCGCTGACCGCCGAGATGTTGGCGGAGGCGACCGACGTCTTCGCCATGACAGAAACGCATCTGGTGGTCTTGTTGGCCGGTCATACGGCCGTGGGGCCGGAGCCGAAGTTGCTCTGCGGAACGGACGATCTCCCCGATCCGATCGGCGGGGATCCCGAGGAATACCGGGCCTGCGCCCGGGTGATCGCCGCGCATTTGGACCGCTTACTTTTGGGGTGGTTGGGGCCATGAAAATCGCCATCGGCAACGATCACCGCGGCGTCGCGGTGAAACAGCGCCTGCAAGACATGCTGAAGTCGCTCGGGCACACGATGCACGACCTCGGGGCTAGCAGCGCCGCGAGCGCCGACTATCCGGACTACGCCATCCCCGTGGCCGAGGCCGTGGCGAGCGGCCAAGACGACCGCGGCTTGTTGATCTGCGCGACCGGGCACGGCATGTGCATCGCGGCGAACAAGGTCCACGGCGTGCGGGCGGCGAACTGTCGGGATGTGGTCGACGCCGAGATGAGCCGGCTGCACAACGACGCCAACGTGCTCTGCCTCTCGGCCGACTTATTGTCGGAGGAAGTCATTGAGCGGATGGTGAAGACGTGGCTCGACACGCGCTTCGAAGGGGGTCGCCACGAACGGCGGCTGGAGAAGGTCAAGAAGTACGAAGCCGACCACGAAGCGTGAACCCGTCGAAATGCCCCGCCCGTGTCCGGCGAATAGCTCCCCGGACGTTTCCCCACTGCCCCGGAGCCCCCTGCATGTCCACGCCGAACACGACCCCGAATTCGTACGCGCCGCCGCCCGGAGCGACCGTCGAACCGAACGGCCGCACGCGCTCGAACAACGAAATCAAGCTCATCAGCCATTCCAACCTCTTCTACTGGTGGCCGATTTGGGTGCTGGCGTTCTTCATGGCGGCTTGGACCTACTTCGAAAACAACCGCTTGGCCATCGTCCCGGCCGATGCCACCTTGACGCCCGTCGGCGACCGCACCGGCAAGTTCAACTTGGAGTTCAAACCGAATTCCAAGGACGCGAACACGGATACGCCGATTTTCGAGAACAAAGCCTTGCACGACGCCGCGGAGCGCAGTAAAGCCCCCAATAACTTGGAGCCGTTCAAAGCCCGCATCTCGGCGAATTCTTGGCTCGGCTCGCTATTCGTCATCGTGCTGCTGCTGGTCGTCATCATCACCAACGTGCCGCTGCGCGGGCTGTGGTCGTTCCTCGTACTCATGGGCATCCTGCTGATCGCGGTGTTGGTCACGCTCTTCAAAGCGTGGGATCAAATCTTCGAGACGATCGGCGACCTGCGCATCCACATCAACATGGCCGGGTACTTGTTTCTCGGCGTGGCCGTGTTCGCGTTGTGGGCGCTGGCGACTTGGATCTTCGACCGCCGGGCGTACGTGATCTTCACGCCGGGGCAGATCCGCGTGTGCGAGCACATCGGCGACGCCGAGCAGACTTACCCGACGACGGGCATGAGCTTGGAGAAACAACGCGACGACCTCTTCCGCCACTACATCCTGGGCTTCGGCTCGGGCGACTTGATCCTGCGGTTGGCCAACGGGGAAAAGGAAATCCGGCTGCCCAACGTCCTCGGCATCGGCTGGCAATTGCGGACGGTGCAAGACATGCTGCGGACGATGTCGACGACCGGGGCCGGTTGACGTCGGGGGTTTTGGGTCTGCGGAAATGGGAGGGCGGGGACTATTTGTCCCCGCCCTTTCTTTGTCTGTCTCCCAGACCCTAGACCCAATACCCCAGCCCCTACTCTTCAATCGGTTCCTTAATCAATTGGATGAAGAAGGTCGTCTTCTTCTCTTCCATCTTCGCGGCCATCAGCTCTTCGGCTTCCTTCTTTTGCGAGAACGGGAAGGTGCCGACGCGCTTGCTGCCGTTGTCGAAGACGACCCAGATGGCGCGCTGGCGCACTTCCTTGACGACCTTCGGCTTCCGCTTCGCCGGGGCCTTCTTGACCTTCACCTTGACCGGCGCTTTCACCTTCGCCTTCTTCTTTTTCTTCTTGGGCCCGTCTTCATCGTCGTCGTCCCCGGCGTCGTCGTCGTCGCCCCCGGCGTCGTCTTCCGCGGCCGCGTCGTCCTCGGCGGTTTCCTCGCCGTCTCCCTCCTCTTCGTCTTCGTCCTCGTCCTCATCGTCGACGTCGTCCGCTTCGACCTCTTCGGTCTCGACGGCGCCACCATCGCGGGCTTCCGCCGCGTCCGCCTGCCGACGCAGATCCATGCGGCTCCGTCCGCCGCCAGCCTTACGCCCCGCCATAGGTATCTCCCAAATTCGCCGAGTTTCAGAGGCAAAATGCGAAGTGCCAAACTACGGGAACCGGGCCGGGATGACAAGGCACCCCGCGCGGTAGGCGCGCTGCGAGAATTTGGCATCACAAGAGGTGGCGCCTATTCGGGAGGGGTATGCAAACCGGCGGGACGGTTGCACTTTCTGGTGAAGGCCAGCGCGGGGAAGATTCTCACTGGGCCAAGCCGTCAGGTAGCTCGGGATGTTCGTCTCGATGTAGGCGCGCAGTTCCCTGTTGGCATTTTACGCAATCGATCCCATGTTCAAAATACGAATGGCGGAAAGTCGCATCCTGTAGTAATTTGTATGCGGCTGACGCCGGTCGATACGGAAGCACTACCGTGATCGGGACTGCAGCAAAGAGGGGACAGTGCCACCTGCAAGGGCGCCCCTACCATTTTTATTGCTCATTTCGCAATCTTATCCCGGTAGAGCAGCCGCGGTTCATCGGCGTCGATGATCGCCGTTTCCGCCAACGCGGCCCGTTCCCATTCCTCGACGTACGGGTGATTCAACAGCGCCTCCAGATACGTCCCGGCCGCGCCGTCGGGCTTCACCGCGTAGGTTTGAAACCGGAACGCCACCGGGGCGAAGAACGCATCGGCCAACGAGATTGCCCCACACAGATAGTCCCCGCCGGCGCCGAACCGATTCCGACCATCGTTCCAAATCTCCGTGATCCGGTCGATGTCGGTGGTCAACTCCGGCGACCACGGCCGGACATCGACGCGCTCGCGGATGCACATCGCCATTTGGTTCCGCAAGGCCGCGAAGCCCGAGTGCATCTCGGCGACGACGCAGCGCGACCACGCCCGCGCTTTGGGATCGGCCGGCCAGACGCCTGGGTAACGCTCCGCGAGGTATTCGCCGATGGCGAGCGAATCCCAAACCCTGTCGCCGTCGTGGTGCAAAGCGGGAACGCGCTGGCTCGGTGAGAACGCCTTCCACTCCGGGTTGAACGAACCCGACAGCGGAACGAGCCGCTCCTCGAACGGGATACCCGCGAGCTTGATCGCCAGCCACCCGCGCAGCGACCACGAGGAATAATTCTTGTTGCCGATGTAGAGGGTGGTCATGCGGGGCGAACCTCGGACGGCGATGGAACTCGGAGCTCGGCGACCTGGCTTTCGTAGCGGGCGACCGCGCGGCGCAACTCCTCGGCGACCGCCAGGATTTCCGCGGCGGCGCGGGCGAAATCGGGCTCCTTCGGAATCGCGCTGATCGTGCCTTCGGATTCCATCGTGGCCAACTTCACCCCGGCCACGGAATCGATCCCGTGTTCGCGCAGCTGCGCCGCGAGTTCGTCGTCGGTGATGCCTTCCTCATTCAAATTCTCGCGGATCGGCCGGCCGTCTTTCACCAGCGTGACCGGATGGGGCTCGAGGCGCCGCATGAGCCAGGGCCAGCGGAAAGCCAAGCGGTCGAGGGCGTAGTTCCAGAAGAGCAAGCCGAGGACGCCGACCAAGCCGTTGGGGATGGAGTTGGATTGGGCCGTCATCGCCTGCGAAACGACCTCGGAGACGAGCACGACGAGCATGATGTCCGGCAGACCGAGCGAACCGGACTGCCGTTTGAGGACGACGCGGAAGAGCACGAGCAGGGCGAGGTAAACGAGGGACGCGCGGAGGAAGGACTCCGCGAGGGAAACGTCGGGTGCGAACACGCGTCCCCAATCGGGCATTTCCAATCCGGTCATCGTCGCGACCCCCGTGCCGCCGTCACTTCTTCGCTTTCAACTTCGCCAACACCTCCGCGAAGTCGGCCGGCGGCTCGGCGTCCCAGCTCACGAATTCTTCGGTCTCCGGGTGTTGGAAGCCGAGGTGGGCCGCGTGCAGCATCGGCCGCTTCGCCCCCGAATCGTCCGGATACGGCACGCCCCCGCGCGGGCGGTCGTAGATTTTCTCGCCGCACAGCGGCGCCCCGGCCTCGCCCAAGTGGATACGCACTTGGTGCGTGCGACCCGTTTCCAACCGGCACTCGATTTTCGCGCAGTCGCCCAGTTCCGCAAGCACCTTCACGCGGGTCACGGCCTTCTGGCCACCCGGCGGTTTCAATTCCTTGCTACTCCCACGCCGGCCGTCGCCGCGATCCTTGACGAACACCGATTCGATCCGGCTCTCTTCGGGGATGCCGCGGGTCAGGGCGATGTAGCGGCGGTCGACGGTGTGCTTGCGGAACTGGGTCATCAAGCTCGTGGCGGCGCGGGAAGTCCGGGCGAAGACGAGCAACCCCGTCGTATCGCGGTCGAGGCGATGCACCGGCACGACTTTCCGGTTCGGCACGCCGAGCAGCGTCGGCAGCAGGTCGGCGAGCGTCTTGGGGAGGAATTTCTTCGCCCGCGCCCCGAATTCGGCGGTCTCCTCCGCGTTGCGGGTCGTCGTCAGGTCGGCCGGCTTGTTGACCACCACGAGGGAATCGTCGACGTAGACGATCTCGATCCGCTCGAGGAACGGGTTCGGCGGCGCCGGTTCCTTCTTCGGCTTGGGTTTGGCCTTCGGCTTGACGATGGGCGTGACCACCTCTTCGGACTTCTTCGGCTTCGGCCCTTTGACCGTCTTCACCTCGATGGCACCGGTGGCGATCCACACGCGGTTGCCGGCCTTGATGCGCTGCTCCGGGGCGCGCGTCAGCTGCCCCGCCACGCGGACATGGCCGCGCTCGACGATCCGCTTGGCTTGCGTCCACGTGAGCATGAAGCGCTTGCGGAGCATCTCGGCGACGGTCCATCCGGATTCGCGCTTCTCGACTAGGAATTGAATCGCGGGCATGGGGCGGAGGCTCTGGGATCTTTGTTGGAGTTCAACTCTGAGGTCGTCTTCAGTCCGGCCGAGTCTTCGAGGCTCGTCGTACTGAACTTGGTCTTCCGGCCTGAAAGGCCGGTTCTGTCAGCACAGGCCGGAGTCTTCGGAGGCCTGGGTTCGAATCGGGGGCAAGAAACTCGGCCTGAAAGGCCGATTCATTGCGGGGAATGAATCG
>JANOSQ010000091.1:0-2857 GCA_031415915.1 Fimbriiglobus sp.
CAACAAAAGAGCAACGCCATCCCCGTGCCCTCCCGAGCACGCCGGCGCCTTAAGGGCGCTCGTTCTGATAGACCCATTCTTTGACGGCGCCGCGGCCGGCGCCGACCATCCGCCAGTATACTGCGGCGACGAGCAACCCGCCCAAGATGAAGGCGCCCGCCCGCAGCGCCGAGCGGTCGTTGCCGAGCTTGCTCAACTGGGGTTCGGCCTGCGCATCCCACTGGTTGTGCACGAGTTTGTTCGTTTCTTGGCTCACCTCGCGCGGCATCTCGCCGAAATTGTACGCCGGGGTCAGCGCCCCCGTCGCCACCAAGCCGCCGAAGATCAACCCGAGCAGCACGAGGTAACGCGTGGCGCGTGCCGCCAAGCGGTCGCTGTTCAGCGCCGTGCCGATGCGGCCGAGGGCCGACGCGAACCAGACTTCCGCGACCACGAAGGCCGCGGCGCCGATCATCAACCCGAGCCGCTGCATGATTCCCGTCGGATCGCCGGGGAGCATCAAGATCCACTCGGGAACCCCTCGGAACCGAACGATGATCGGCAAATCTGTTTCGCCCTGAATGAGCAAAGCCACGATGGGGAAGATCACCGCGATCCCGCCGCAGACCACGACCAAGGTCGCCAGCGCCGCGAACGTCGCCAGTCCGCGCGTTTGGGCGCGCTGGGGAACCCGGGCCACGCCGAAGCGACCGATCAGCATCAGCAGCACCCCGAGTACGAACGGGAGCATCACCGCGACGATCTCGAATTCTTGTTGGGAGCTGAGCCACTTTTGGCCGCTGTAGCCCGGATCTTTCACGGGTACCGGGCCGACGAAATGCTCGTAGAGTTTCAAGCCGTTGAGCGCCAAGATCGGCAGGAGGAAAAAGGGGATCGACGCCCGCACCCACCAGAGGCCACCGCGGACCTTCTTCCAGCGCCGGATCAATTGATCGGTGATTTCCCCTTCCGCTTTGCCGGTCGCGGTGCGGGCGAACGGATCGTTCGGCCGGCGGCGATCCTCAGCGGGGAGCGCGGCGGGAACGGCTTTGGCCCGGCGCGGCGACACCGTCGGTTCGGCGAGCGAAGGCACGGAGGATCGGGCGGACGCGGGGGAATCGTCGGCGAAGGGCAGCGCGGCGCCGGCGGGTCGCGTGGGCGGCGAGACTTGCGGCCCGAGGTTGAAATCGCCGAACGAAGGCCCGCGGGAACTCGCTTTCGCGGTCGATTCGCCGGAGGCCGGCGGGAGCCGGGGCGACTCGGCGGGAATGGGGAGCACATTTCCGCAGGTGGGGCAGCGGCCGCGCTTACCGCCGGCGTCGTCCGGAGCGTGGAGGACGCCCCCGCAATTGGTGCAGGTGACCTTGATCGGCATGGTTCCCTCGGGGATGGGGCGGTGGCGAGTCTTGCGGACAGTGTACCGCCCCGCCCCGGCAAATCCATCGCAGGATGGGGGAAGTGGTAAATGGGAAGTCAGTGTGCTCGAAATTCCTGCGTACCCAATCGTTCACCAGATTTGCGCGAATCCGGTCTCGTTGGCCCGACGCGCTAGCGAGGGAGGCGGATGGAGTCCTCGACATCCGCCTCCCTCGCTAGCGCGTCGGGCTAACACGAGTGAATCGATCCCTTCGTCGCGATGTCGTTCGAGGAAAGCCTTTCACCTCGGAGCCAGTCATCTCGGTTCGGGAATCTTCCACGCTGGCTCGTAGTCGTACGAGAAAATCTGTTGAATCTGCTCGGCCTTGCCGCCCCCGCTGTCCAGCAACACTTCCAACGCCGCGCGGATGCGGGTCAAGCGCGGGTCGGTCGAAAGCGAGTCGGCGTCGGAGCCGCGTTGGATGCGGTCCAAAATCGCAGCCACGTCCAATAGCTTGGAGCGGGCTTCCAAAAAGTAGGCGTTGAGCGCGACCGGGGCTGGGAGCGGTTGCATGGCGATTCAAGTCGGGGAGATGATCGGAACTCTCACTCCACTGTACCGGGATTTGACTTCGAGCGAAACCAGTTGATTCAGACTGCCCGATCGAAAGCCGTCGAGGTCTAGGGAGACGAAGCGAAAGCCGAGTTCGTGGAAGCGGACGGAAAGCGACGCTCGCACTGAGGGGTCGAGCAATCGTGCGATATCCTCGACCGGGACTTCGACGCGGGCCAAGTCGCCTTCGTGATAGCGCACCCGGCCATCGCGCAGACCGAGCGACTTCAAATACGCCTCGGCGAGTTCCACGCGCAGCGTCCGCTCCGGGGTCACTTCCAAACCGGGGGCGAGCCTCGACGACAAACAGGGCGAGGCGGGCTTGTCCCACACCGGCAGATCCCAGTGTTTCGCCAACTCGCGGACGTGGGCTTTGGTGAAACCCGCTTCTTGCAAAGGATGGCGGACTTGATGCTCCGCCGCGGCGGTGAGACCCGGACGGTAGTCGCCCCTGTCGTCGAGGTTCGCCCCGCTGCACACCGTCGTCAACCCGAGCGATTCCAGCTTGCTCTCGATGCGGGTGTACAACTCGCTCTTGCAGAAGTAGCAGCGGTCGCCGCCGTTCTTTTGATAATCCGGGTTGTCGAACTCGGTCGTGGGCAGCACCTCGTGACGGATGCCGATGAGCGCGGCGAGTTTCCGGGCCGCGGTGAGTTCGCTCCGCGGCACACTCGGGCTGTCCGAGGTCATGGCGATGGCCCGGTCGCCGAGGGCGAGATGCGCCGCCTTGGCGACGACCGCGCTGTCGACGCCGCCGCTGAAGGCGACGACCGTCCCCGGCAGGTCGCGCAGGATCGTCAGCAACTTCTCCCGGCGTTCGTCGAGGTCACTCACGGATGCCCTTCGTGAACAGTGCCCGGAGTTGCGCCGTGATCGGCCCTTGTTTGCCGGTGCCGATGACCCGATCAT
>JANOSQ010000092.1:0-2197 GCA_031415915.1 Fimbriiglobus sp.
CGCGCCTCGCGGATCAAGCCGGCTACTGGCTCGGCAAAGCCCAGTTCGAACTCGCGCTGGCGACCGACATCGCCAAAGTGGACGAACGGAACAAGAAAATCAAGGACGCGCTCGACGCCATCCGCAAGGCCATCGACAAGACGAACCAACTGGCCCAGCAGAACGACGCGGACGCCAAGCTCCGCCGGCCCGAGATGCTCTTCGAACTCGCCGACGCGCTACAGTCGAACAAGCAATTCAAAGACGCCGTGCCTGTGTACGAGCAACTCTGGAACGAAAACTCCAACCCGGCCCGCCGCGAGGAAGTGCTGCAGCGCCTCGCGACTGCTCACGGGGCGGCGGGCGACTTCAACCGCTCCGACGAGCGCTGCAACGAGTTCCGCCGCACCTACCCGCAGAGCACGCTCACGGCGCCGGTCGCCTTCCGCATCGCCGAGAACGCTTACGGCCGCACGGTCGAACTGACCAAGGACAAGAACAAAGCCGCGGAACTGAAGGCGAAGTACGAGGAAGCCGCGAGCAAGTATCTGGAGGTGGCGGCGAAGTACCCTGAGTTCGAGCGCGTGAACTTCGCCCGCCTCGGCGCGGGGGTCTGCTTCACGCAGTTGAACAAACTCGAGGAGGCGGTCAAAGCGTTCGAATCCATCCCCGGCCCCGACCGCGGCGGCGAACTATCCTTGGCTTCGTATCTACTCGCCGATTGCTACATCCGCCAAGCGCCGACCAAGGCCGACGACGCCTTGCAAGAGAATCAAATCCGCGAGAAGCTGACCGCCGCCGCCGGGATGCTCGATTCCTTCGTGAGCGCCAACGCGAAAGCCGCCGAGACCCCCGCGGCCTTACTCAAGCTCGGCCACTGCCTCAAGCGTTTGGGTTCTACCCTCATCGAACCGAACGTGCGCCACGCCACGCTGATCAAGTCACGCGAAATCTTCGAGAAGCTGGCCAAGGACTTCCCCATAGATCCGCTTGCCGGCCAAGCCAACTTGGAACGGGCCAAGGTAAAGTCGCTCGCCGGGGATAAAGGCGGCGCGATGAACGACCTCCGGGCGTTCATCAACAACGAGCCGACGAAGAGCGACAAGTTTGCCCCGCTCGCGGCCCTGCACCTCGCCACGATGCATCGGGAGCAGAACCAACCCGCCGAAGCCGCGAAGGTGCTCGACGAGGCTCGCAAGCGTTACGAACCCGACCTCGCCAAAGACCCGGAGCGGGCCGAGTGGAACGCCCTGCTGAAGTACCACCACGCCGTCGCGGTGTTCGAGACGCAGAAACCGACCGACGCCCGCAAGCTCTTCGAGGAAGTCGTCGGCCAATCGCCGGGCAAGCCGATCGCCCTCGAAGCCGCGCTGCGGTCGGGGCAATGCCGGGTCGCCGAGGGGAAGGTGCAGATCGCCCTCGGGCAGATGCAGATGGGCCAAGCCGGCAATGACAACAACAAAAAGAACGCGGCCGGACAGCAGATTCAACAGGGTCGCCAAGCGATTGTCGAAGCGGCGGATCAATTGAATCACCGCGCCGAGGAGGCGAAGAACGCCCAGCCCGCCGCCGAGGCCCGTTCGCGGATGTACTACGACGCTGCGTGGGCGTGGCGCTTCCTCGCGGAAGCCGAAGTGCAAGCCGCCCGCGAGGCGCTGCAGAAGCAGCTCCAAGCCAAGAAGGTCGAAGAACTGTTGAAGAAGCTCCCGCCCAACAGCCCGCCGCCGCAAGTGCCGCTTCCCGAAGTGGCCCGCGCCGCCATCCCGCAGCAGCCGCACGAGGAACGCACCTTCAACAGCTACAAGCGGCTGATCGAAGAGTTCCCCGAAACGGCACTTTCCGTGGACGCCCGCTACGAAGTCGCGGAGTTGAAAGCCGAACGCGCCGAGCACGATGAAGTCGTCAAGCTGCTGAAGGACGCCCTCGACAAGGAACCGACCGACAAGCCGGTGCCGCCCGACACGACCGAGCGCATCCGGTTGCGGCTCGGGGCGAGCCAGTATGCGAAGAAAGACTTCGCCGGCGCCGCCGGTCAGTTCGAGTCGGTCGTGGCCAATCCGAAGTCGCCCTACTTCGCGCAGGCCCTCTACCGCTCCGGTGAAAGCCTCTTTTCGCAAGGGGAATACGCCAAAGCCGTGGAGAAGTTGACGCCGTTCCGCGACAAACCCGAGTTCCACAACATCGCCGGCATCTCCGACCGCGCGATGCTGCGGTTGGG
>JANOSQ010000093.1:0-2491 GCA_031415915.1 Fimbriiglobus sp.
AAAGCCCACCGCCCGCAGACGACGATGCCGAAAGTCTTCGCCGACGACGAAGTCGGGGACAGGCAGCGCTACGCGGTCACCGCCTACCTCGCCAGCCTCGGCGGTTCGCTGCCGGAGTACCGGGCGCCGACCGTGCTTCCGAAGCCGGAACGCGAAAGTATCGACCGCGGCGGCAAGCTCTACATCACCACGGGGTGTGCGGCCTGCCACGGAGAACAACTCACGGCGCCGCCCGTGAAGAAGGTGAACGACGAAGACGACGACCCCAAGGACGCCCCGAAGCCCGAGGACAGCATCTACGGCCTCGGCACTAAGTCGGGTGCCCAGAGCTACTACACGCTCGGGCACATCGGCAGCAAGACCCGGCCCGAGCCGCTCGCCAAGTACCTCTACGATCCGCTGGCGACCAACGCGCACGGCCGGATGCCGAACATGGCCCTGTCCGCATCGGAGGCGACCGACATCGCGCGATTCCTCTGCCGCGTCACCGACGACAAGCTCAACCCCGCGATGCCGGTGGAACCGAAGGGCGACCCGACGGTTTTGGTCGATCTGGATACCCGAGACAAGATCAAGAACTTGAAACGGCCCGAAGCGTGGAAGGAAGCGGGGAAGTGGCTGATGACCTACAAAGGTTGCACGAACTGCCACGAGGTCAAACCCGGCGGCACAGCATTGCCGGTGAAAGAGAACATCGGCTTGAAACTGGCGACGATCGCGAAGATCCCCGAGCAAGGCTGCATCACCGGCACCGAGATCCCTACGACAGCGCCGAAGTTCGGCTTCGACAAGGATCAGCAAGAAGCGCTCACCGCATTCCTCAAAGGTGGGCTGGTTGGCGCCGGCGCACCGTCGCCGATCCACGCTGCGCGGACTTCGATCAAGCGGTTCAACTGCTTGAATTGCCACAACCGCGACGGTGAAGGGAGCATCGACGAAGGATTGGCCGGCAAGATGAAAGCCTTGGAGAAACTCGAGAATGCCGACGACATACAACCCCCGCGGCTCACCGGTGTCGGCCACAAGATGCGGACGAGCTGGGTGAAGGACGTTCTGCTGACCGGCGGACGCGCCCGACCCTGGCTCACCCTGCGGATGCCCCAGTACGGCAAGGATTGCGTCGGCCACCTGCCGGAGGCGCTGCCCGCGCTCGAGGGTTCCGTCACCGACGATGCCGTCGGCAAAGCCGAGTTCACCGAAGACAAACTCACCAACGGCCGCATCCTCGCGGGGCGGGCCGGTCACGGTTGCATCTCGTGCCACGATATTTCCGGGATGGCCGGTGGCGGAACGCGCGGCCCGGACTTGGCGACGACGAACAAACGCGTCCGCTACGATTGGTATGTCCGCTGGATGCACCAACCGCAGCGCATGGCCCCCGGCACCAAGATGCCCCAAGTGCTCATCGACGGCCAATCGCTGCTTAAGACCGTCTACGACGGCGACGGGGCCAAGCAGCTCGAAGCGCTGTGGGCCTACTTCAGCTTGGGGCCGGGCTTGCCCCTGCCGAGCGGGATCGAACCGCCCAAGGGCGTGGTCGTGAGCGCGACCGAGCGGCCCGAGGTGATGCGGACCTTCATGCCGGACGGCGCCGGGACCAAGTGCATCGCCGTGGCGTACCCCTCGGGGATGAACGTGGTTTTCGATTCGGCGCAGGGCCGGCTCGCCTATGCATGGAGCGGCAACTTCCTCGAGATGTCGAACGTTTGGAACGGCCGCGGCGGGAACCAAGCGAAGACGCTGGGCCAGAAGTTCTGGACAGCCCCGGCGGGCAACCCGTGGCTCGTCTCCGACTCGCGGGAGACGCCCGACTTCGTCAAGCAAGCGAAGAACCCGGCCTACGGTGCGCCGCTCCCGGACGGCAAAACCTACACCGGCCCGAAAGCCGTGACCTTCGAAGGGTACTCGCTCGATGTCAGCGGGAGTCCGACCTTCAAATATCGCGTGACGCCCGACGAAGGCAAATCGACGCTGCTCATTGCTGAGACCCCGCAAGCCGCGAAGGTGACGCTCGCAAACGGCGTCTTCCGCAAGTTCGCGGTGGAGCTGCCCGCCGGGAAGTCGATCTGGTTCCGCGCCGGCGGTTCGAGCAAAGAACCGCGGGCCTACGACGGCAACGGGAAGAAACTCGCCTTCGACAACGCCGACGGCGAATTGCCCGCCGCTGGCACAACGATTGTCTTGTCCGAAGAAGGAGACCGAGCCACGGTGTTGGTGTTGACCGAAGCGCTGCCCGGAACTGCGTGGCGAATCGTCAAACGCACCGGCGGCGGCTACGACGCTCTGATCCGATTCGCCGAGCCGAAAGAGAAGCTGAAAGCGGAACTGACGCTGAAGGCGTGGAGTTTGCCCCGCGACGATGAGAAGTTGTTGAAGGGATTGAAGTGAGGCGTTTCTTCGTAGGGCGGGTGTAGTCTTCGGAACCCGCCGCTGGAATGACGCAACCTTCCGGAAAAGGCGAGGCTCACTCCACCGCAGCAGCGGGTTCCGA
>JANOSQ010000094.1:0-2936 GCA_031415915.1 Fimbriiglobus sp.
GATCGATGGGGCCGGGCTTCTCCAGTTGCCGGGCGTAACCGATCACGCCGAGGCAAAGGGCCATGATGACGAACGGCGACCACGCCTTGATCACCAGCCCCGGCGTCAGCGGGCGTTCGTCGTACGCATTCGCCCCCAAGACCGCCTTCATCTGCACTTGGGCTTCGATGGCATGGGCGTCGGTCGGGGCGCTCAGCACGGGCGGGTTCGCCACGGCCGGATCGACGGGGGTTGGGAACTTCCATTCGGTCTTCGGCTTCCAAACGTACTTCAAAAACAGGGCCATGCTGATCATCGAGAAGATCGCCCCGCCGACATCGGTGAGCGGCCAGAGTGCGACGCCGACCCAGTTGTGCATCGTGGCGAAGAAGTATTGGAAGACTGCGAACGAGCCGCCGCCGACCAACAGCGCGGGCCAGACGGCGAATGTTTGCTTCCACGTGCACATCACCTTGACCATGTAGAAGGGGATGAGGCATGACAGGAACGGCAGCTGGTGCCCGCACATGGTGCTGATGGAATCGCCGGGAAGCCCGGTCACTTGCGCGAGCACGAACACCGGTGTGCCCAAGCCGCCGTAGCAGACCGGCGACGTATTCGCGATGAGGCAAATGACCGCGGCCCGGAGCGGCGGCACACCCAAGCCCGCGAGCATCGCCCCGCAGATGGCCACCGGGGCGCCCGATCCCGCGGCCCCCTCCATGAGCGCCCCGAAGCAGAAGCCGATGAGCACCGCTTGCACGCGGGCGTCCCCGCTCAGCCCCGCGATGGAACGCCGGATGATCGAGAACATTCCGGTTTCGACGGTGAGGTTGTAGATGAGCATGGCGCCGAAGACGGTCCAGCCGATGGGGAGCAACCCGAACGCGGCCCCGTTGGCGAACGACAGCGTCGCTTTGTCGAGCGGCATTTCGAAGACGAGCCAAGCCAATACGATGGCCAGCACCCCGCCTGCGGCCCCGGCGTAACTGGCGATCCAGCGCCGGCCCACGAGCAAGTAAAACAGCAGCAGCACCGGCAGCGCCGCGACGACGGTGGAGGCGAACCGGTGGTTGAGGGGATCGAGGTTCTGGACGAATTCGGCGAACAGCATGGGCGGGCCAGCACGGGGGAGTGTTCCGAGTGGAGTGAGAGTGTACGCGAAGTGCCGGAGGCGTGATATGCGGAATCGAGAGGGAGCCGGCTTTACGTCGGCGACCAGTTCAGCCAATCAGCTCCGCGGGCTCGGTCAACCCCGCTACGAGCCGGACGCCTGAGTGGGCGACGAACCGCATGCCGCCCGGCGAGTTCCGAATTGAACCCCGATGCAATCGGTCCGTCGCTCGCGCATCCGGCTAGAGCGGATTTCAAGTTGCCGTATCGTGTGTCGTGAAAATGGAAGTCTCCCCTCTCCCGGCTTTGCGGGAGAGGGGGGCCGAAAAAAGGCGGAGACGCTACGCGAACTTGAAGTCCGCTCTAGCCATGGGCAAGCATCAGCCCCAGCATCGCTACCGCCATCCCGATCATGAGCAAATCTTCGATCAAGGTCACTGCGCTCATCGGCAGATTGAAGACCGTACCCAAGCAGGCGCAGCGGATCTTTTCGTCGATGTCGGCGATCTTGGCGGTGGCGCGTTCGCGGACGTCACCCCTGAACTGGACCCCGAAAACTGGACCACGGCATAAGGTGGAAATTGGTGTCGACGCGAGGGCCGGGACAGGAGGTCGGTCATGGCGAGGAAGCGTCGGGTGTTGAGTTCGCAGTTCAAGGCGAAGGTGGCGATGGCGGCGGCCAAGGAGGACAAGACGCTCTCGGAGTTGGCGGGGAAGTTCGGCGTCCACGGCAACCAGGTTTCGGCGTGGAAGAAGACGCTGGTCGAGCGGGTGGCCGAGCTGTTCGAAGACGGCCGGGTGAAGTCCGAGGCGGGGCCGAGCGTCGACGAACTCTACGCGCAGATCGGCCGGCTCCAAGTCGAACTCGGGTGGCTCAAAAAAAAAAGGAGAGTCTGCCGGTTGAGATCCGCCGCGGCTTGGTCGAGTTCGACCACGCCGAGCTCAGCGTGCGTCGGCAGTGCGAACTCTTGGGGCTGGCGCGGTCGAGCTGCTACTACGAGGCGGTGCCCGAGTCGGACGATAACCTCCGGGTCATGCGTTTGATCGACCGGCAGTACTTGGAGACGCCGTTCTACGGATCGCGTCGGATGGCGTGGTGGCTCGGGACGCAGGGGATCGAAGCGAATCGCAAGCGGGTGCAACGGCTGATGCGGACGATGGGGTTGGAGGCCATCCACCCGGAGCCGAGGCTCTCGCTGACAGACCGATGTCACCGGATCTACCCCTATCTACTCAGGGACTTCGAGGCGACGCGGGCCGACGAGGCCTGGAGCACGGACATCGCCTACGTGCCGATGCGCCGGGGCTTTTTGTACCTCGTGGCGGTGATCGATTGGTTCGGCCGATGCGTGCTGTCGTGGCGGCTGTCGAACAGTTTGGAGGGGAGCTTTTGCTCCGAAGCGTTGGAGGAAGCGCTGGCGATGGGGAAGCCCGCGATCTTCAACACGGACCAGGGTTGCCAGTTCACGGCGAACGCCTTCACGGGTCGGTTGGAGGCGGCGGGCGTGCAGGTGAGTATGGATGGCCGCGGACGCTGTTTGGACAACGTGTTCGTCGAGCGGCTTTGGCGAACGGTGAAGTACGAGGAGATTTATCTGAAGGACTACGCGGACGGAAAGGAGGCGGAGCGGTCGCTGGCGAAGTACTTCCAGTTTTACTGCGAGGTGAGGCCGCACAGTTCGCTCGGGATGCGCACGCCGGCGGAGGTGTACGCGGAAGGGCGGTCGAAGAACCCGGCGAGAAAGGGCCGGGCGTGAGCGGGAAGAATCAAGAATGAAGAGCCGGCGAGACGATGATCGGTTGGCAGGAGACGGAGGATTCACGAAGCGAGCGTCGGCCGAACC
>JANOSQ010000095.1:0-2224 GCA_031415915.1 Fimbriiglobus sp.
CGCCAGCGGCGCCGGTTCCAACGTTCCGGCGCTGTCGCGGATCCACGCTTCGGCGCGCTGCGTTGACAGCGGGTTGTCATTCCCCAGCGCCGCCCAGCAGAGGCACGTCGTGCTGATGTTGCTGAAGCTGATCGGCGTATCGCCCCAGCCGCCGTCGGCGTTCTGGTTCACCACGAGCCAAGCGAGACCGCCGCGGACCAGAGGTGCGAATTCGGGCTTCGAACTCAGTTTGAACGTGAAAACCGCCGTCGCGGCGGACAACGCGCTCGGCGAGAGTTCGCCGACCCAGTAGCCGCCGGGCGAGCGTTCGGCTAGTAGCGCGGCGCGAGCATTGGCGAGGAACTGTTCCATTTCACACGCTGAGGTGGCCGAGGGCGAGCAAGCCGTAGAAGGTGTATTCCACATCGAGCACGTCGTCGGTCCACGTGCCGTGGAAGCCGCCCTTCGACGTCCAGAGAGTGTCGATGAAGTCCAAGCAAGGCTCGCGGATTTTGCCGAGGTCGGCGTGCAATCCACTGAGCGCATGCAGCGCCGTCGCGGTCGAGAGGAGATCGGGAAGCGGAGCCATCGGCACGGCGAAGAAGCCGCCGTCGTCCGCGTGCCGGCTGAGCAACCACTCCGCGATCCCCGGTGGAATCGGCTCGTGGTACTGACGCAAGAGTGTCACCGCCGCGGCGGTGGACGGGGTCAACCCCATCGGCACATCGGCTTGATTCGAGAACCCGCCGTCGTCCGCTTGCAAGCGCTTCACGCAGCCGATCACCCCCCCCGGATCGGGCAGTTCGCGGCCGAGATCCTGATAGGCCCCGAGGGCGAGGAAGCAGCCGTAGACCGTCCCCGCGGCCGCGCGGGGTTCCTGAGCGTAGCCACCGTCGGCGCTGCGGAAGTGCTCCACCCGCTTCAGGATGGCATCGACGGGAATGTCCGTACGCTCTTCCACCGGCATCCCGGCCCAACAGCGGCCAAGGCACGACAGGTGTACGAAATCGAGGCTCGCGCCATCGCCGAACGAACGCAAGTAGCCGAGGATTTGGCGGATCGGAAGATCGGCCCGGAGCGCGAACAACCCTTCGAGGCCGAAGACGGTGTAGTAGAGGTCGGGGTTGCCGGCGCGGTCGACGAAGCCGCCGTCGGCGTGGAGTTGGCTGCGTAAGAAGGCGGAGACGAGTTCGGCCGACTCGCCCAACAACTTCGGCGCCAACCGCGCCACCTGCAGCATTTCGAGGCGCAAACTCACCGAACTGACCCTTGACTTGCACGGTGCGAATACTGTCTCGCAGTTTATCGAACTGCCTACAACTTGGTATCGAGCCTCCGCAAGCCACCTTCACAGGCACGTGGAGTTGCGGTAGGGTACTTGCGTTCGACCCACAAGGATGTTCATCGTGCGTTCAATACTCGTCTTCGCCGCATTGTGCTCGACCTCGGCGGCCGCCCCGGTTCCCAAAGAATTGAAAAAGGGGGGTGAGTTGGTCGGCGCGTGGAAATTCGAAAAGGTCATAATCGACGGGCGGACGGTCGTAGAATCCGGCAGTGGCATGCTTTGGGTCATCGATCGAAACAACGACTTGAGCTACCAGCTTACACCTCCGGATGATGCACCCCCGCCCATCGCGAAACCGGCATTGCCCAACGGTTGGGCGGTAGCGACAGTTGTCGAGAACAGGAAAATGAAGTTCGACCCGATCCGAAACGAATTCGACCATACCGGCGACGCGTCTGCCCGATTGGGAAGGTACGAGCTCCGAGGCGACACTTTGACGGTCTGCTTGGGCTTTCCCGGATCACCCCGCCCCGCGTCGGTGAACGTTGTCGAGAAGACACAAATTTGGACGCTGAAGCGCGTGACCAAGTAGACACGCAGACGAGCTCGGTCGACTCGGCCCGGGCGCACGGCAAAGCCGGACGCATTCCCACGTCCGGCTTCGCTTCGTTCCATCGCCGCCGATTAAAATTGGTCCAGCCAGAAGTGGTGGCCGCGGTAGTGGCGCATCGGTTCCCAGAGTTCGTAGCGCCAGCCCGGCTCCTTGAACGCGGGGTACGCTTGGTACGCAGGCGGGCGGACGTACGGGTGGCCTTTCGGCTCCGGCCACTGCGGCGATTGCGCCGGCCAGTAGTTGTGCGGGAAGTAGCTGTACGGGTAGTAGTACATCCGCGGCAGCGGCGGTTCGTTCCCGGCCGCTTGAACCGGGGCTTCGGCCCCGACCCACAGCGCGAGCGCCGA
>JANOSQ010000096.1:0-4459 GCA_031415915.1 Fimbriiglobus sp.
ACCTCGAAGAGATCGTCGATCAAACGAACAAGTCGGTGCGGCGGGGCTTCAATTACAAAGCCCGCGGCGACGGCCTCGAAGAATTCGCCCTCCAGTACGTTTACGGCAACGGCGACCTCGTGCCGCTGACCACGGCGCTGACGCCCCAATTCCGCATCGCATTCGACACGCGGCCGCCGCTCGTCCGCGCCGTCGCCACCGCGAACACCACCGTCTCGTGGACCGCCGAGGACGAGAACCTCCTCGGCGATTCGGTCCGCGTCGATGTGAAGTACCCGAACATGCAGGAGTGGTCCCCCGTCGGCGTCCGTTCGTTCGGCGCCAAGGACAGCTACATGTGGAAGGAAATCCCGAGCGGGAAGGTGCTGGAAGTCCGCATCACCGCGAAGGATCGGGCCGGGCACCTCGGGCAATCGAACATCGTCCGCATTCCCACGGCCAACGTCGGCGCCCTCGATTCAAACCCCGGCGCCAAAGTCGGCACCGGCTTCGGCGGCGTGGACGAGTTCCCCACTCGCCCGCAGATCGAGTACGTGAAATCATCCGACCTCACGGTGAAATCCAAACTCACTCGCGTGACCCGCTCCGGCGTCAAGGAGACGATTCTCTGGGTCAACGACGGCAAAGGGGGCTGGAAAGAAGACAGCCGCCTGCCCGCGAAGATCGAAGCGGCGACCAAAGATCCGGCGGTCGAAATGGTGTACAAGGCGCCCAAGGACGGGTTGTACGGGTTCATCGTGCTCCCCGTCAGCGGCGCCGGTTACAAACCGGACGACCCGCGCGATGGCGACGCGGCCCAGTGGCTCGTGGAAGTCGATACCACGGTGCCGACCATCGAGATCAAAACGATCCGCGTCGGCCCCGGCGGGTTGAACGGCCCGCGCGTCGAGATCGACTGGACGGCCCTCGACAAGAACCTGATGCCCGAGCCGATCACGCTGGAGTACGCCAAGGACCAGAACAGCCCGGATAAGGACTGGAAGGTCATCGCGGCCAAGATCCCGAACAGCTCGCGCTACGTGTGGGAGGTGGACGACAAGGAACTTTGGAAGTTCTACGTCCGCGCCACCGCCGTGGACAAAGCGACCAACAGCGCCCGCAGCGTTTACAAGGACGCGGTCATGGTCGATCTCGAGAAGCCCTCGGCCGTGATCGAGAAGGTCAACGGCGGCCCCGGCGGCGTGAACCGCAACTTCCGCCCCGACGAGTCACCGATGTCGATCCCGATGCAGAATGTGGAAGAGAAGCCGGTGGTTCAACCCGAGTTCCCGAAGCCGGCGCCGGCCGCACTGCCCAAGGTGGAACCACCCAAGGTGGAACCACCGAAGGTGCCCTTCAAGCCGCTCGAACCTATCGAAGCTCCGCCGCTACTGCCTTCGGGTACGCCGTCGATCCCGCCAATTCCGAAATAGTGCTGGGGCGATGCCGGACGAGCCGGACACGTGAGCGACGGACCGACTGCGCAACACCGGCTTCGGGAACACACGCTTTGCCACGCGGTCCGTCGCTCACGCTTCCGGCTCGTCGGGGAGTTCCGCGATCCCGCCGATTCCGAAATAGTGCTGGGGCGATGCCCGACGAGCCGGCGTGCCTATCATGGGAAGTATACCTCCCCGGGACACGTTCGATCCTCCATGAGCACCGCCGCCATCAACCCCAAAGGTGCCCGGAAGTACGCCGTCGGCACCGGCCCACTCGCTTGGAACCAAGCTTATCTCGGGTCGAGCGTCGGCCAGAAAATCCTCGTCGCCCTCACGGGGGCCGGGCTGGTCACGTTCCTCGTGTTCCACATGATCGGCAACTTGAAGATGTTCTCCGGGCGGGAGTCGATCAACGCCTATGCGAGCTTCTTGAAGCACGACCTCGGGGCCATCATCTGGATCGCCCGCGCGGGATTGCTCGGGATGTTCGCATTGCATTTGTACCTCGCAATACGATTACAACTGAAGGCGAAGGCCGCGCGGCCGATCGGCTACTCGGTTCACAAGTCGGCCCAGGCGAACCCGGCGTCCACGTCGATGCTTTGGACCGGCATTGTGATCCTGGCGTTCACCCTGTTCCACTTGGCGCACTACACGTTCTGCGTGATCCACCCGGTGGAATTGCCCGATGGCACGATGGGCAGCTACTTCGATCTCCGCGATGCGAAGGGAGAGCACGACGTGTACGCCATGGTGATCGCCGGCTTCAGCACCTGGTGGATCTCGGCGATCTACCTCGTCTGCCAAGTGCTGCTGTTCGTCCATCTCAGCCACGGCATCCCGAGTTGCCTGCGGACGCTGGGTTTGACCGGGCGCCGCTTCGAACCGGCCGCGAAGGCTCTCGGATACGCCGTGGCGGGGATCATCCTGCTCGGTAACTTCGCCATTGTGCTCGGCGTCTGGACGGAATACTTGAAGCCGTAATTCGAACACAGGTTCTCTCCATGAAGCTCGATGCCCGGATTCCCACGGGGGCGTTGTCCCTGAAATGGGAATCGTTCAAGAAAGATCAGAAGCTCGTCAACCCGGCGAACAAACGCAAATTCCGCGTGATCGTCGTTGGCACCGGGTTGGCCGGCGGCAGCGCCGCGGCGACCCTCGCGGAACTCGGGTACGAAGTCCAGGCATTCTGCTTCCAAGATAGCCCCCGGCGGGCCCACAGCATCGCGGCCCAAGGGGGCATCAACGCCGCGAAGAATTACCAAAACGACGGCGATAGCGTCCACCGCCTCTTCTACGACACCATCAAAGGCGGCGACTACCGTGCCCGCGAGGCCAACGTCCACCGCCTCGCCGAAGTGTCGGTGAACATCATCGATCAGTGCGTCGCCCAAGGGGTGCCGTTCGCGCGTGAGTACGGCGGTCTGCTCGAGAACCGCAGCTTCGGCGGGGCACAAGTTTCGCGGACGTTCTACTGCCGGGGGCAGACGGGCCAGCAACTGCTGCTCGGGGCGTACCAAGCGATGTGCCGGCAGATCGGCGCCGGCAAGATCAAGATGTTCCCCCGCACCGAGATGCTCGACCTCGTCGTGCTGGATGGCCGGGCACGCGGGGTCGTCATGCGACATTTGGAATCGGGGAAGGTGGAATCGTTCACCGCCGACGCGGTGGTGTTGGCCACCGGCGGGTATTCCAACGCCTACTACCTCAGCACGAACGCCGTCGGCTGCAACGTCACCGCCACTTACCGCAGCTACAAACGCGGGGCGACCTTCGCCAACCCCTGCTACACGCAGATTCACCCGACCTGCATCCCGGTGGCGGGGGATCACCAATCGAAGCTGTCGCTGATGAGTGAAAGCTTGCGGAACGACGGCCGCGTTTGGGTGCCGAAGAACCAAGCCGATGTCGGCAAGCACCCGGGCCAGATCGCCGAAGGCGACCGCGATTACGTCCTCGAACGGCTCTATCCGAGCTACGGAAACTTGGCCCCGCGCGATGTGAGTAGCCGGGCGGCGAAGCGCGTCTGCGACGACGGCCGCGGCGTCGGCCCCGGCGGACTCGGGGTCTACCTCGACTTCGCCGATGCGATCAAACGGCAGGGCTTGCCCAAGATTCAAGAGAAGTACGGCAACCTCTTCGACATGTATCAGCGCATCACCGCGGAGAACGGTTACGAACGACCGATGCGGATCTTTCCGGCCCTCCACTACACGATGGGCGGGCTTTGGGTCGACTACCATTTGATGTCGAACATCGAGGGATTGTTCGTGATCGGCGAAGCGAACTTCAGCGATCACGGCGCCAACCGCCTCGGGGCGTCCGCGCTCATGCAGGGCTTGGCCGACGGCTACTTTGTGCTGCCCTTCACCCTCGGCAACTACTTCGCCAGTACGACGCCGGATCGAAAGCCGGTGGAGCACGCCGAGTTCAAGAAGTGCGAAGCGGACGTGGCGGCACAGACCAAAAAACTCCTCGGGATCAAAGGGAAGAAGACCTCGACCGAGTTCCACCGCGATTGCGGCAAGACGCTGTGGGAACATGTCGGCATGTCGCGGACGAAGGCCTCGTGCGAAGCCGCCATCAAGCACATTCAGGAACTGCGGAGCGAGTTTTGGACGAACGTGACCGTCCCCGGCACCGGCGAAAGCTTGAACATGGCGCTCGAACGAGCCAGCCGCGTCGCCGACTTCTTGGAGTTCGGCGAACTGCTGGCCCGCGACGCCCTGACCCGCGAAGAGTCGTGCGGCGGCCACTTCCGCGAAGAGCACCAGTACCCTGATGGCGAAGCGAAGCGCGACGACGAGAAGTTCGTCCACGCCGCGGCGTGGGAGTACACCGGTGCGGACACTACGCCGATCCGCAACGAAGAGCCGCTGAATTTCGAAACTGTGAAGCCGAGCGTGCGGAGCTATAAGTAATCCGTGGAGGTGATGCGATGGAACTCGAAGGTTCTTTTGAAAACGGGGTTATCATCCCCGACGATGCCACGCAAATCCCACCGGGTTCGCGAGTCAAAATCGTGGTGGACGATGCGA
>JANOSQ010000097.1:0-5796 GCA_031415915.1 Fimbriiglobus sp.
TGGTTGAAGATTCCCCCCACGATCCGCGTCGTTTTCACCGGGACGCTGCCCCCGTACCTCATGGCCAAGGATTTGATCCTCGCGGTCATCGGCGACATCGGCGTGGACGGGGCGACCTACCGGGCGCTCGAGTTCGACGGCGACGGAGTCTTCGCGCTGAACATCGAAGAGCGCATGACATTGTGCAACATGGCGATCGAAGCCGGGGGGAAGAACGGCATCATCCCGGCCGACGCGGTGACGACGAAGTACGTCGACGAGCGCGGCGTGAAAACGGGTAGCAAGCCGTACACGGTGTTCAAGCCGCAGGCGGGGGCGAGTTTCTACAGCGAGTACGTCTACGACGTGTCGAAGTTGGAACCGGTCGTCGCCAAGCCGCACAGCCCGGACAACAAAGCCTCCGTGACGGAATTGAAAGGGACGAAGCTCGACCGGGCCTACATCGGCAGTTGCACGGGTGGCAAACTGACCGACTTCCGCGCCGCGGCGGCGATTTTGAAGGGCAAAGCGGTGAAGATCGACACGTTCGTGGTGCCGGCGACAACCGAAGTGGCCCGCGGGTTGGACACCGAGATGATCGGCGGCGTCAGCCTGCGGAACATCTTCCTGAGCGCCGGGGCGAAGATCGGCGATGCCTCGTGCGCCGCCTGCTTGGGCGGGCCGTCGGACACCTTCGGCCGGTTGAACACGCCGATCAGCTGCATCAGCACCACCAACCGCAACTTCCCCGGCCGCATGGGGCACCGCGAAGCGAAGGTCTATTTGGCATCGCCGTTGACGGTGGCCTCGAGCGCGTTGACGGGCACCATCGAAGATCCGCGGAACTTCGTCGCGTGAGGGATCGACAGAGGGGAGAAAACAAAAATACCCCCGGGAAGCCCGGGGGTATTTTTGTTTTTGTCGAGGAGAGACCGACCACACGGTTTACCACGTCGGGCCGTTATTCGGCGGCGGGGTGCCAGGAGCGGGTGCCGGGGCCGGTTCCGCAGGAGCGGGCGGCGGCGACGATTCTGGGGGTGGCGTGGTGGCCGGCGGCGGCAGGGTCGGATCGACGAGGGTCGGGCCCGACGGATTCTCGCGGCTTTCCAGGACTTCGAGACGTAAACGCATGGCAACATCCTCGGAGTGAATTCGCGGATGGGTGCGAACTCTAAGAGCATCATCGTAATTCCGGCGGGACTGTCAAGATAAATGAGCATCCTCTAAGAAAGTTTTTGAACCAATTCGCAAAAGAAGTGTCGGATTCTGCGTGTATGTTCAAAATTGAGATAAGAATTGAGGGATCGGCACGGTTGGCCACATCGGGCTTTCTCCCCGGAGACGAATTCTGAGGCTAGGCGAGATTTCGCTCTCCACGGGCACTTTGCCGACGGCTCAAATCCCAGCATGGCGTAGGAACGAAATCGCCAAGGTTTCTCGCCGGTTCCGAACGCCGACACTGCTTTTGCGCACATCCCGCTGGAATCAAGATTTGCCCAGCACCAAATCGAGCGCCCAGCAACCGCGGACGTGCGGGGCGGGAACCCGCAGATGTAGCAGGAGCTCGTCGTCGGTGCAGCCCTCCTCTTCCAGCGCGTCCGCCAACAGCGGAAAGCGGTCGTAGGCTTGATCGCGATGAATGCCCGCGGCGAGCCCCTTGGCCGTCTCCGAAACGCGGATGAGCCAACCCGGCGCGCCGCGGTCCGCGGGCTGCATCCACGTCGGGACGACACGCCGCGAGGCGAACGGATTGCCGAAGACTTCCCGGAAGAGGTGGCACATCTCGGCGTGACGCCGGCCCCGCGCGGCCCGGGCCAGCCCTCCCCCGGCTTCCCGCGCGGCGGCCGACTCGACCCACTCGATCATCCGGTGCAGGGCGTCGTCGAGCGGGTTGCTCACGACCGCGCGGAGCGCGCGGAGCGCCGCGGCCCGCGGCGTCTGTTGGTCGCTTTCGCCGATCGCATCTTGGGACAGGAGCTGGGCGGCCGATTGAACGTCGCGGAACTCGTCGAGCGACGCCAACCCCTCGGCGTAGAGTTCGACCCCGGCCAAGATGGGCCGGATGCGGTCGGCCGGGAGATGGTCGAGCACCAACCGGCAGGCGGCGCAGAGTAGCAATTGCAATTTGCGCGAACTCGCCTTGGCGCGGATGTAGCGCTGCATGTCATAGGCGCCGGTCGTCGTCGTTTGCCAGTCGATTTCAGTCATGGTGCTTCGAGCGCATCCTAGCGAACCCGGTCGGCAACTTGAACCCCAACCGCAAAAGGGGGTGCGAATGGTTGGCCAGATAGTTTGTCGACTTGGAACTCGGCCGGCGGACACTCTGCCCCGGCCGGGACGGGTTGATCCGCGCGCACGTTGCGATGCGATCCGCCTTGGGGTGGCACGCCTGGCGGATGCGATCGTCGCTGACGCGTCAGCCGCTGAGTACCTTCAACTGCATCTCGGCGTGGGTAACGAGCGTTGCCCGCCGGCCAAACAGACGAGCCGGAGTGCCGGGTTCTCACCGATGTCACGCAAAGCGCGACCTACAAAATGGCTCTTCGAAATGAAACTCCGAAAATTGTTGCTACACCGTGAAGCGGGGTGCGTCATCGGATTTTGGCAGGACCTCGTAGCGTCGAATCATTCCAACCGGATGTATGACACCCCCGGTGCCATTTGGTGGCATCGCGGCGACGACTCGGCGGGAACCGGGCCTCCTGGAAGCCCGCCCACGCGAATCGCCCGCTATGATCCCAAGATCCCCCCGCGGGAAACGAATGGCCCCGCGAAACCCGCGGGGGCGTCCCGGGGTAACACTGGCCGAGAGGGGAAGCCGTGTCCGACGACCGCGACCTCGCCCGGCGCTGCCTCTCGGGCGATGCCGCCGCCACGCGGGAACTCGTGGAACGCTTCCAACACGAGATCTACGGCCTCTGCGCGCGGTTGCTCCGCCACCACCAAGATTCCGAAGATGTGGCGCAGGAAGTGTTCCTGCGCATCTTCCGGAACTTGGGCCGATGGGATCCGACCCGGCCGCTGCGACCGTGGGTGCTGACCATCGCCGTGAACCGCTGCCGGACGTGGTTGGCCCAGCGACCCAAACGCCCGGAGTTGATCGACTACATCGCCGAGCTGCCGGGCAACGAGAAACCGGCCGGCGACGGCGAACTGACCGCGGTGATCGCGGCGACCGTCGGAGACTTGCGGGACGACTACCGCGAGGTTTTCGTGCTGTTCCACGAATCGGGCCGGTCTTATGAGGAGATCGCCGAAGTGGTCGGCCGGCCGGTCGGCACCGTGAAGACGTGGCTACACCGGGCGCGGGCCATCATCCTCGAGCGTTTGAATGAACTGGGCCTAATGCCCACCGGTGAATCGAAACCATGAACGCGAACGAACCCGAACCGATCGACTTCCCGGTCTACTCGCCGAAGTGGCGTTCCGCGCCGGCCGGGTTCGCCCAGCGCGCCACCGCTGCGGTCTTGGCTCAGCACCGGGTCCAGCGGCGCCGGGTGTGGCTCGTCCGTGCCGGCGGTCTCTCCTTGGCCGCATCGGTCGTGATGGCCATCGCTATCGGGTTGACGGATCGGCCCGCGGTCGTCAGCATTCCCACGACGCCGGCCACGGGTGCGACTCCGCCCAAAATCGAGCCCGTGGCGCCGATTCAGAAATCGTTCGCCGAGGCGGGTGAAGCGTTCCAGTCGATCACGCGGAAGACGACCGACAAAGCGCTGGCCCCGACCAAGACGATGCTCGCCTCCGCGGAGAAAATCCAAGTGCCGAACGGCGCCGATGCGAACGCAGCCGTGGAAGCGAAGGGGCTGACCGACGCCACCGCGAGTGCCCGCGCCGGCCTCGATCCCGTGGCCAGCCAGCCGCGGCGGGCGATGACGCGGATGCTGCGCGACTTCGGCATCGCCCCCGCCAAACCCCGCTCCTGAGCCGGCCGAGGAAACCCCGATGATGCGTCTCTGCCTGCTCGCCGTCCTCGCTTTCGCCCCGATTGCTGCGGCGAACCCGACCCGAGATTTGCTCCGGAGCGTGCCGCCGGAGAGCACGATCTGCTTCGTCGCGCAAGATTGGAAAGGTCACTCGGAACGCATCGCGAAGTCGCCGTTCCTCGCGTTGCTCAAGAAGTCCGACCTCGGGCAGACGCTCCTCAATGCCGAGGCCCTGGAGAAGATCCTCGCCCTCGAAAAGGTGTTGACCGACTCGCTGCACTTGACCGTCGAACAACTCCGCGACGACATCTTGGGCGACGCCATCGTTTACGCCTACCGCCCCGGCGCCCCGGACAAACCGGACGACGACACCGGCGTGCTGATGCTGAAAGCGCGGAACCCGAAGACGCTCGCCAAGTTCCTCGCCGACTTCAACGACGCCCAGAAACAGTCGGGCGAATTGAAAGCCGTCACCGAGAAGAAGCTCGGCGAACTCACCTACTTCCAACGGGACAAGTCCGACGGCTCGACCGAGTTCTACTTCCAACGCGAGGGTGTGTTCGCCTTTTCCAAGGACGAGCGGGTCATCAAACAGGTGCTCGCGCTCGAAGCGACACCCCCGAAGTCGGCGCCGTTCCTCGATGCCTACGACAAACTCGGACTGTCGAAGGCGGCGCTCGCGGCGATCTTCCACCCGCGCCCGCTCGACGCCGAACTCCAAGCGCGCATCACCGCGACCAAGGACGACCACGGCAAGGCTTTCCTCAAGCAGTTCGCGCGCATCTGGAGTTCGACGAACTCGGTGGCCCTCGCGGTCGAACTCGGCGCCGATGTCGATCTCGCCCTGCACGCCTCCTTCGACCCGAAGACATTGCCCGCCGAACTGAAACCGTTCGTCGGTACGCCGAAAGCGTCGGCGCTCTGGTCGCACATCCCCACCGATGCGCTGCTGGCGCTCGCTGGCCGGCTCGACCTCCCGCAGTTGTTGGCCCTCGCTAAGACGTTCCTCAGCCAACCCGGTTTGAAGGGTTTGCAAGACTTGATCGAGACGCAAATCGCCCCGGCTGTGGGGAAGGACGCCTTCCCCGAGTTGCTCAAAAGCATCGGCCCCGATTGGGGAGTTTGGCTGACGCCCCCGGCGAAGGCGAGCAAAGTCGCACTCCCCGGTCTCACCGTGGCCCTGCGCGTCCGCAGCCCGGAGAGCAAGGACACCACACTCGGCGACGCGGTGAAAATGGGCCTGAGCTTCGCGTTCCAGATGTTCCGCGTCGAATACAACCGCACCCACGACGACCAATTCACCTTGAAGGAAACCAAGGACGACGCCGGGGCGATCCAACATTTGGAGAACGCCAAATTGCTCCCGCCCGGCGTGCGGCCCGCCTTCGGCCAGCGCGGCGACTTTTTCCTGTTGGCATCGTCGCCGGAAGCGATCCAACGCTTCGACCCGATGAAAGATCCCGCGAAGGCCGACGATACCCCGTTCCTCCGCATCGGTTGGAAAGCGATCGAGCAATACCTGCGGACGCACGGCGAAGAACTAGCCAAGCTCTTCGCCGGCCTCACGGGCAAGAGCGCCACGGATGTGCTGAAAGAGTTCCGCGACTTGCAGCAGATCGTCGAACTGCTCGACAATTTGGAAGTGCGCCAGACCGGCACGGTCGAGAGCACCAAGTGGAGCTTGAAACTGAAGCTCGCGGCACCGCTGGTGAAATGACGCGCCGGGCGGGTAGACTGTCAGCATCTACCTACCCGGAGCGCGTCGATGCTTCGCCTTTCCCTGCTGGCCCTTGGCCTGTTCACCTCCGTCGCCATCGCCCAACCGAACTTCCCCGAGCCGAAGACCTACCCGCCCGACGAGGCGACGTTGAAGGAGATCGCCGCGAAGACG
>JANOSQ010000098.1:0-2006 GCA_031415915.1 Fimbriiglobus sp.
GATCTTGAGGTGGGGCACGCCATCGGTCCACCAATCGGGGGCCGGCTTGCCCATCAAGTGGTGGTCGAAGAACTCACGCATCCTCGCGGCGTAGTCCTTCAGATTCTCCGGCTTCGCCAGCCCGTGGTTTTCGCCTTTGTATTGCAGCATGACCACCGGTTTTTGGAGCCGGCGGAGCGTGTTGTAGTACTCTATGCCCTGCACGAAATCGACCGCGCCGTCTTTGTCGTTGTGCAGGATCACGAGCGGCGTCGTCACCTTCGTGGCTTGGTAGACCGGCGAATTGCGGATGTACGCTTCCTGCTCGGCCCAGTAGCCGGCCGTGAATCGCCCTTGGCTGCTTTCGAAGATCGGCTGATTCGTGCTGCCGCTGTTCCAGTACATGCTGCTGTACATGCTCACGAGGTCGGTCAGCGGAGCCCCGGCGATGGCGGCTTTGAAGCGGTTGGTCTGCGTCACGAGGAACGCCGTCTGGTAGCCGCCCCACGAGTGCCCTTGGAGGCCGACCTTCGCGGCATCGACGACCCCGGTCGCGATGGCGGCATCCAGCGCCGGCAGAACGCATTCGACCGCCGAGATGCCGGGATCGTTCAACCGATAAGTGATGTCAGGGCAGAAGACGGCGTAACCGTTCGAAGTGTAGATTGCGATGTTCAGTGCCCGCGTCGTCGGCGGCGTGTAGCGGTGCAATTCTTCCGAGAGCTTCTCGTAGATGTAAACGACCGCCGGGTACTTCTTGCTTGGCTCGTAATTCGCCGGCAGGTACAGAGCCCCCTGAAGGCGCTTGCCTCCGGTGCCTTTGTAATCGACGAGTTTCGCCCCGGCGCTCCACGCGTAGTCGGCCTGTTGCGGGTTGGTGGCGGTCGCTTTCTTCCCATCGAGTGTGGCACCCGCGAGGTAGACCTCCGGGTATTCGGTGATCGTGCCTTTCGTGAAGGAGTACGCCTCGGCGGTTCGGGCTTTCTGGAGAGCGGTCACCGCGGCGTCGGCCCAAATCAGCGGGGTCACGCCGGTCTTGCCCGGTTCCCAATTGGCGTAGCCGCTCTTCTTCGTCCATTCGCCGTACATCCCTATGAAAGCGGGCTTGGTGAGGTCGAGCCCCGGCTCGCGTGGCTCCAGTTCGAACTGATTGAAGTTCGTGTAGCGGATTCCATCTTTCTTGCCGTCCACCGTGAGGTTCTCGCCCCCGGTGCCGTCCGCGGCGACTTTCCAGAAATCGAAACCATCACTGATGACGACGAACTTGCCGTCTCGGCTCCAACCGACCGGCCGCGTCGGCGGTTTCACGACGTTGTGGTCATCGTCGTTATCGATGAACGAGGTCGCCGTGACTTTTTCCGTGATATTCACACTCTTGCCGGTGGCGAGATCGACGACCGAGAAATGGCCGTCATCGTAGCTCAGCGCCCGCGTACCGGCGGGATCGGTGCCGAAGAAGTAGCGGGCTTTCGTCAGCACTTTGGTCCGTTTGCCGGTGGCCGGTTCGATGGCGTAGATGTCGGTGAAGCGTTTGCCGTCGAGCGAACCGAGGTACTGGTACGGCTTCGCGTCTTGCCCGATGGCGAACTTCGCTTTGCCGCCGAGGGCTACTTGCTTACAGTCGGCGTCGGCCAGACGGACGAACTTCTTCTCCTTCACGTGATACACGGCAAGGTAGGTGAACGACTTATCGGCTGCAGCCTGCTTTTCCTGCATCGGCTGCAATCGGTCATCTTTCCAGTGCCAAATCACCATGTCGGGCTTCGCTTCGCTGACCGGCGCAGTCTTGGGGGTTCCCGACGGGACTTCTTTCTTCGAGTCGTCTTTCTTCGCGAGATCCTTGGGAGCCGGGGCCGTTTCCTTGGCTTTTTGTTCCGAGATCCCGAACGTGATCGAGCTCAGGTCGTCGGTCCAGAGAGCGGGGCGACTCGTGCCGATGGCTAACTCGGCGGGGAAAGCTTTGTCCGCTTTCGGATCGTAAACGATCTTCGTCGGCTTTGGCCCGAGGTCGGTCACCGCGACGATGC
>JANOSQ010000099.1:0-5590 GCA_031415915.1 Fimbriiglobus sp.
CAACAGCGGCGATTGGTACCGCTCGGCGGCGATAGCCAACAGTACCGCGGGGAGCAGCAGGAGCCCGAGACTCACCGCGTGGGCGAGGGCGGGCCGGCGAACGGGTTGCGACTGGGACCAATCCATCCGAACCCGGGGGCAAACGGTGACCGACGGGGCGATTCTTGCGCAACCTTAGGTCACGCGCGGGCTAAGAGCAAATCGGGGATGTCGGGACGCAGATTGCGGTGCGGCCACAATCCGGCCCGTGATGCCGCGATCCATATCACCGGCCGTGTCTGTCCAGCGTGGAGCCTCGACGTAACCCCTAGGCGGGCTTGGTCTGTCCAGAAAAATTCGGTCTGTCCAGACAATTTTGAGTCTGTCCAGAGGGGGGTGGGGAAGGTGTGTCTGGACAGACCGACGTGTATCTTGCCTGCCGGCTACGGCTTCTGCAAGAATTCTGATGGTGAGATGTGCGTCGGCCGAAGTTCAACGGCTCGTAAAGGAAGCCGGCCGAACCGCCGTTGGCGTGGTGATCCGCGGTTCACCCGGTATCGCTTTTTCCACGGTGCCCGCTTGCACCATCAGGACGCGCTGGCGGATGCGATCGACCGAGTTGGCGAAGAAGAAGGCTTGACCGAGCTTCTCGGTCGGGTCGTCGGTCGCCCCGATAAGCAATAAGTCGGAGCGGCCGAGGGTCACCTCGAACGCGAGTTCCGGGTAGGTTTCCGACGCGCGTTGATCGGTTCGGGCGAACCCGGAACCATCGGAGGTGGGCCGCAACCAGGGTTGGCGTTCGCCGTGCTGGATTTGGAATTCCCCGCGAACCTTCAGTTTGTCCCCCGGTAGCGCCGTCGCCGTGACGGTGAGGCCGCACTCGGCGAGTTGGTACTTCTTGGGCGGCGCTTCGGCGTTGAGTGCGGTCGAGACGCCGAGGGTGCAACTTTCGAGGGGGCCGTTCACCGGGATGACCCGCGGCTTGCCGACGACCCCACTCCGCTGCATCGGGCTGATGACCGTCGCTTCCGAGGTGGCGAGCCGTTCGAGTTCCGCCGGCGGATGGCTGGTGATGACGCCGAGCCGCAGGCCGTTGACTTCCAGCAGAGTGGTCTGTTCGTGGTTCAGCGGATTGGTGGCGTCCTTCCACAATCCGCCGTTCAAGTAGGAACTGCCGGCCGGTTGGTCGATCAAGCGCGTGTAGTAAACCAGCGGCGTCTCGCCGTCGGTGTGGACGACGGCGGGAGGGGGGCCGACCGGCTTCTTCGCAATCGGAGCGGGCTTGGAGCCGAACAACCGGCAACCTGTCCCGGCGCCGAGCAACAGCGCGGTCAGCACGATCCAGCGGAGCGAGAGCCGCCCATCCATGGACGATCCTTCGGCGACGATTCGGGGGCGAGAGCCGGCGGCATAGCGAAGGTCGGGGAGTCGGTCAAGCAGAATAGAGCGTCGGATCGGGAAGCCCCGCTTGGGCGAAGCCTTGGCGCCGGAGTTGGCAAGCGTCGCAGTGACCGCAGGCGCCGCCCGCGGAGTCGGGATCGTAGCAACTCAGCGTCCGCGAGAAATCGACCCCGAGCCGAGTGCCCGCTCGGATGATGTCGGCTTTGGTCATTTCGATGAGCGGCGTGCGGATGCGCAGGCCGTGGCCATCTTGGGTGCTCGCCTTCGTGGCCACATTCGCCAGATCGGTGAACGCCGCGAAGAACTCCGGACGGCAATCGGGGTAGCCGGCGTGGTCGAGCCGATTGGCGCCGAAGAAAATGTCGTGGGCGCCCAGCGTCTCGGCGTAGCCCAGCGCGATTCCGAGCAGGATCGTGTTCCGCGCCGGGACGTACGTCGCCGGGATACCGGCGGTCATTTCGTTGGCGGATCGATCCTTCGGCACGGCCGCGTCGGACGTGAGCGCCGAACCGCCGATGCCGCGGAGATCGAGGACGACGATGCGGTGCTCGACCCCGGACGCCTTCGCCAGCGCCGCGGCGCGTTCCAGTTCAATGCGGTGGCGCTGGCCGTAATCGACGCTCAGCGCATACACTTCGAACCCCTCGGACTTGACGAAAGCGAGGAGGGTGGCGCTGTCGAGGCCGCCGCTGAGCAAGACGACCGCGCGGGGCATGGCTTGTCCACTCCGGGGCAACGGGGATAAGATGTAGGATAGGGCAAACCCGGGAGAGGCGAAGCGATGACGCAAACGACGATGAATTCGGTGGAGACTTTCGAGATACCGACGGAGACTCGGAAAGCTCTATCGCTAACAGACGTACTCGAGGCGATTGATGGGCTGAGTGAAGAAGATCGAGAGGAGCTGTACGAGCTGACACGGGTACGGCGCATCGAGGCTTTCCGCGATCGCCTCGAATTCGATATCGCGCAATCGAGGAAGGACTTCGCCGAGGGCAAATGCGTGGCGATGACCCCGCAGCAAATCATCGACGAGGCCCTGTCGTGAGGCGCGAGCTTTACCGCTCACCGAATTTCCTCCGGAAGTCGCGGCGGTGGATCAAGCGGCACCCGCAAACGCTGCGCGATTTGCAGGCGACTTTAGTCGCGCTGGAGGACGATGCTTTTCGGCCCGCACTACAAACCCACAAGCTGGGCGGAAAATGGGCCGGATGTTACGCCTGCTCAGCCGGGTATGACCTCCGCATCATCTTCGAGCTCCTCGGTCTGAATTGCGCGGAGGTCATCAACCTCATCGAGCTCGGCACGCACGACCAGCTTTACTGACCCTCCCGAGACCCGCATGACCTACACCGAAACGCCGTCGGCCGAGCAATTGGAAACTTTCCCGAACCCCAACCCGGGGCGGGATTACTCCATCGAGATCATCTGCCCCGAGTTCACCAGCGTCTGTCCGCTGACGGGCCAGCCCGACTTCGGCACCATCACCTACACCTACACCCCCGGCGCGGTCTGCGTCGAATTGAAATCGCTCAAGCTCTACCTGCAGCGCTACCGGAATCAGGGCATTTACTACGAGCAGGTGACCAATCGCTTGCTCGACGATTTCGTCGCCATCGCCAAGCCGGTGCGGGCGAAGGTCGTCTCCGCATGGACGCCGCGCGGCGGCATCACGACGAACGTCACCGTCACGTACGAAGCGAAGTCGTGACGGTTGTCGTGCAGCTATTCGCCGGTGCCCGCGAGTTGGCCGGCGTCGGCGCAGTGAGCGTTGAACTGCCGAGCGGCGAGACGGTGGCAGAACTGCGCAGAGCACTGGCGAATCGAAGTCCGGTGTTGGTTCCATTGCTCACCCGCTCGCGGATCGCCGTGGATCGGGAATTCGCCGACGACTCCGCAATCGTCCCCGACGGGGCCGAGGTGGCGCTGATTCCACCCGTCAGCGGAGGTTGATTCCATGATCTTCCTCACCCGCGAAACCATCGACTCGACCGCCCTGCTCGCCGCCGTGCAGGATCGACTGTGCGGCGCCGTCGTCCTCTTCCTCGGCACCGTGCGCGAACTGACCGGCGACGTCCGCACCGTCCACTTGGAGTATGATGCCTACGGGCCGATGGCGGAGAAAAAGCTCGGCGAAGTCGCGTCGCTTGCCCGAGATCGCTGGCCTATCCGCCGCGTCGCCATCGTCCATCGGCTCGGGAAACTGGCCGTCGGTGAGACCGCGGTGGCAGTGGCGGTGAGCGCCCCGCACCGGGCCGAGGCGTTCGCCGCGGCAGCGTTCATCATGGACACGGTGAAGGAACTCGTGCCGATTTGGAAGCGGGAGAACGCACCCGACGGCTCGTCCGAATGGGTGCACGAAGGCAAGTCATGACCGCGCTCGTCGACACGTTCGGCCGCATCCACAACAACCTGCGCATCAGCGTGACGGATCGCTGCAACCTCCGCTGCACCTACTGCATGCCGGAGAACGTGACGTTCCTCGACAAGTCGGCGCTGCTGTCGTTCGAAGAGATGACACACTTCGTCGAGGTGGCCGCGACGCTCGGCGTGAACAAGATCCGCCTGACCGGCGGCGAACCGCTGCTACGGCGCGACCTGCCTTCGCTGGTGCGCATGATCGCGGCGGTGCCGGGGATCGAGGACATCGGCCTGACGACCAACGGACTGCTGCTGGCGAATCAGGCTCAGCAATTGTTCGATGCCGGACTGCGCCGGCTCAACGTATCACTCGACACGCTCGATGCCGGTCGGTTCTTCGAACTCTCCCGCCGGGAGGGATTGCCGCAAGTCCTCGCGGGATTGCGGGCGGCCAAGAAGGTCGGGTTCGACCCGATCAAGGTGAACGCGGTGGCGATCCGCGGCTTCATCGAACACGATGCGGTGCCGCTGGCCAAGTTCTGCCGCGACGAGGGCTTCGAGCTGCGCTTCATCGAGTACATGCCGATCGGTGCCGATGTTTGGGAACGCGAGAAAGTCGTCTTCGCCCACGAATTGCTGGAGTGGCTTGAAGCCGGCGTGGCCCCGCTCGCCCCCGCGGCCGACTACGACCCGCGCTCCCCGGCCATGGACTTCGAGTACACCGACGGCCGCGGTCGCCTAGGTATCATCGCATCGGTCTCGCGGCCGTTCTGCCGCAGTTGCAACCGCATCCGTTTGACCGCCGAGGGTAAGCTGCGGAACTGCCTGTTCGCCTTGGACGAGGTCGATGTGAAGTCGCTGATCCGGGCCGGGGACGATGCCGGCATCCGCGCGGCGCTGCTGGCCAACGTGCGCGACAAATGGGAAGGCCACGAAATCAACACGGCGAAGTTCGTCAAACCCCTGCGGACAATGCACGCCATCGGGGGGTAGAATTGACATCCCACCCACATTGCCTACCAAAATGGGATGACTCCCACCGTCGTCGGTATCGATCTCGGCACCACCAACAGCCTCGCGGCGACGATGCGCAACGGGCGACCCGAGGTCTTCCGCGACGGCGCCGGCTTGGCCCTTGTCCCCTCTTGCCTCAGCTTCCACCCGGATGGCACCGTGCTCGTCGGCAGCGCCGCCAAGGAGCGGGCGCTGCTCGATCCGACGCACACCGTGTTCAGCGTCAAGCGGTTGATGGGTCGCACCCTCGCCGACCTCGGAGCGGAGCTGAAGCACATCCCCCAGCAGATCGTCGAACGCGAGGTCGATGGCGGCCGTAAGGTGCTGCGCGTGCGGATCGACGAGAAAGAATACACGCCCGAAGAACTCAGCGCCATGATCCTCGGTGAAGTCCGGAAGCGAGCGGGCAACCCGACGAAGGCGGTCATCACCGTCCCCGCCTACTTCGACGACGCCCAGCGCCAAGCGACCCGCGACGCCGGGCGGATCGCCGGGTTAGATGTGCTCCGCATCGTCAACGAGCCGACGGCCGCGGCACTCGCGTACGGCCTCGACAAAGCGAACGCGGGCACCATCGCCGTCTACGACCTCGGCGGTGGGACGTTCGATTGCTCGATCCTGTCGCTCGCCGACGGCGTCTTCAAAGTCCTGAGCACGAACGGCGACACCCACCTCGGCGGCGACGATTTCGACCGCGCGATCATGGATCTTATGTCGCAGGATTTGCAATTGGTGCCCGATGCGGAACTTTTACAGCATCTGCGCGAAGCGGCAGAGCGGGCCAAGATCGCGTTGAGTGGCGATGACTTCGTAGGGCGGGTGGAGTCTTCGGAAC
>JANOSQ010000100.1:0-7029 GCA_031415915.1 Fimbriiglobus sp.
GATGGAGCCGTACGAGGCGCGGATGGAGCGCTCGCCGTCGCTTCGCAAGTACGACATCACGATCAAGCCGTGCGGCAGGTGAATCAAGTGCTGCCGCTCGCCTTAGCACTTCGTTCGCTAGGCCGTGGGCTCTGACACACAACGATGATCTTGTCTCATGGAACCTTCTCGCTCCCGGGCGGACGGATACAGTTTTTGGGCCAAGCAGTCCAATGCCTCAGGCAACTCGTCGAGGAGCGTCTCCGTCGTCGTCACATGGGGATAATAGCGAGCCGTCGATACGGCGTAGGCGGGGTCGTAGTGGACTGCCAGCAGCGAGGCGGCGAGCCCGGCCCATTCTCCCGAATCGACCAACAGGCACCACACACCGAACTGCCGATGGCCGTATCTCGGTATCAACAGTCGCAATTTCTCCTTGAACTCCGGAGGACTCGCGATCAGATTCGCGTATTCCGTCAGCAGATGATTCACCCGTGCGTCGAACGGCATCCGGACTTCGATCCCGCCGGCCGAACGCATTTTTTTCCAGAGAGACGCCGGTAGGTAGACATCGCCGATTCGACTGCTCTCCGCTTCCACCCAGACCGGGGTGTCCGGGACGAACCCGTCGCACGCGGATAACAGCAGGGAATCGAATCGCCTCTGAGAAGGCTGTCGACCCCAACCCCCGAGCACCGAACCGCGGTGACCGGCCAGAGCTTCGAGGTCGAGTACTTGCGCCCCCCGCGCGGCCAAGGTGTGGAGCAACCGCGTCTTGCCCGACCCCGTCGCCCCCGACACGATGCTGTACTCGAAACGTGGCAACAAATCTTCCAATTCGCGGCGGACAAGGTTGCGGTACGTTTTATAACCGCCCTTCAGCGCGGTGGTTCGCCAACCGATGCGGGCCAAGACCGTAGCAAGGCTGGACGAACGCTCGCCACCGCGCCAACAGTAGATGAGCGGTTTGTAGGCTTTGCTTTGCCCGCCGAAGTGAGTCCGGAGATGCACGGCGATGTTCGCAGAGACGAATGCCGCTCCGACCTTGGCCGCGGCGAAAGCACCTTCCCCGCGATAGATCGTGCCGACCGTAGCCCGTTCGGCGTCGCCCAAGACCGGCAAGTTGATCGAGCCGGGGATGTGATCGTCCGCGTACTCCGCGGGCGAACGGACGTCGATGATTTCGTCGAAGGGGCACGGCGTCCCGCGGGCCCAAAGGGCGTCGAGGATCAGATGAGCCTTGGCCACGGAGGATGACGGAGAGGCCATTGAAACGATTCAGCCTCCGGGTACCGTCGCGGGCGGGTGGGCTGGGATGCGACTATTATATGCACTCGAAAACCCCGGAGGCCCTCCATGCGAGTCTGTTGCCTTCTTTTCAAGCTGCCCTCGGCGGCACTCGCGCAGGAGCCGACTCCGACGATCAAGCCGGCCACGTTCCCAACGCTCGTGAATCCTAATTGTTCGCATTGCATCGACGAAGCCAAGCGGTGCAAAGGACGAGTTGAACCCGACCGGATCCGCCCTTTCTTCGATCCGCGGCTACTCTGACGGCGGTGCGATCCCGATCCGATTCTTCCTGGGCAAGTACCGGGTCATCTCGGACAGCTACGGCGTTTTCGTCTACGATCCGGACGCCAGCTTCGTGCGCGGCTTCGCCCCCAATTTACAACTTCGTTTCGCACGGCTGACGCGACGGCGTCTTCGCCATCAAAGATACGTCCGACGGCACCGTCTTCTCCGCCTCGGTGTTCCTCGCCGGGTCGCCATTTCCAATGGTGAGCACTCGTCCGCCGCCGATCTGCCCGCGGCAAAAGGCGGAGCCGGTGACGGCTTCGGCCCGCAAGATCCTCCACACGCTGGCCATCGTCGTGATCTGGTCCATGATCGACGCGACGATCATGGACCAGATCGTCACCCCGGCCGCATTCAAACTCTTCGGCAAATACGTCTACCGCAAGCCCGCCCCCGGCGCGGGAGGCCCTGCGGTCGCGGCATTGGACGACAACTGGCTCCACGAACCCACGCCGCTGGCCGATAGCGGGAACGATGCCATCATTCCGCTCGCTGTGCCGCTGGGCACGCCTTCAACGCCGGTAGAAACACCCGGGGAGGCTGTTCCGATTGTGCCCCCGCCGGCTTCTCCACGTGCGGACGGGACGGGACGAAGGGGGCGGCCGCACCGTGAGGTGGAGCGAATACGAGATAACGGGTGCCCCGGACCCGAACTGCGAGCCAGTTCGCCCATTCGGGCGGACGCGATGATCGGGACTTCGCACGGTCGGTCGCGTGACCCGTGACCCGTGACACCCGAAACTTTTTTTGGAGGGTCGCGAGATGCGTTCTACGGTATTGATGCTGGCGGGTCTGGTTCTCCTCGGTGGGATCGCCGCCGATGCACGGGCGGACGACAAGAAGGACGTGACACTCAAGGGCACGGTGCTCTGCGCCAAATGCTCTTTGAAGGAAGCGAAGAAGTGTACGACCGCGATTCAGGTCAAAGACGGGGACAAGACCGTCACCTACTACCTCGACGACAAGGGTACGGGTGAAGATTACCACGAAGCGGTCTGCGGTGGCGAGAAGCTGGAAGGCAAGGTGGTCGGGGTCGTGACCGAAAAGGACGGCAAGAAGTGGATCAAGCCCTCCAAAGTCGAGTACGCGAAGAAGTGATGCTCCGCGCGCCCGCCCGGGGCCGTCCAGGGCGGGCTTGTTCCGACGACCTCCCGGCCGGTTCCCTTCGCACCATGCAAGAACACGATTCGAATCCGATCGGCCCCGCCCAGTTGGAACTGGAACCGGCACTCTGTTGCCTCTGCGGCGTCGAGGACGTGGATCCGCTCGCCGTGGGCGAAGACTTCGAATACGGGACGTGCCCCGATTCGTTCTTGGCCGTCCGCTGCCGCCGCTGCCGGATCGTCTTCTTGAATCCACGCCCCGCCCCGTCCGCGATGGCGCGCATCTACCCGGACACCTACCACGCTTTCCAGTTCGCCGCCGCCGAATTCGGCCTCGTGCACCGCATTCGCCGCCGACTCGAAGCGCGTCGCTTGTTGAAGTGGTGCCGCGGCCTACCGGCCGATGCTCGCATTTTGGACGTCGGCTGCGGGGACGGCTTCCACCTGAGCCTGCTACGCGAATTCGGCCCCAAGACTTGGATTTCGGAAGGGATCGACGCCGACGAACGTCCGGTTCGCGCGGGCGCCGCTCGGGGTTTATCAATCCGCCTCGGACGACTCGAAGATCTCGATGTGCCCAGCGGCGCTTACGACTTGGTTCTACTGGTGATGACCATCGAGCACGTCGCCGATCCGAAAGGGTTGCTCGATGCCATTCTGCAGCGGTTGAAGCCCGGCGGTCGGCTGATCGTGGTCACCGACAACACGGCGTCCCCCGACGGATGGTTCTTCCGCGGGCGACACTGGGGCGGTTACCACTTCCCGCGCCACCTCTACTTATTCAACGCCGAAAACTTGGCCGCATTGACGCATTTGGCGGGATTAGAAACGGTCCGCGTCCGCTCGGCGATGAGCCCGGTGAACTGGACGTACTCCTTCCGCAACCTGCTCGGCGATTGGGGCTTTCCGGGCTGGATCGTGCGCCGGTTTAGTCTGAAAGGCGTCGTCGCACTCTCCCTCTTCAGCGTTGTGGACAGTTTCCTCAACGTGTTCGGGCGCGGGGCTATCCTGCACGGCGTCTTCGCCCGACCGGACCAGCCGGAGGCGCGGCCATGAGCACTAAGCCCCCCGTCGCGATCATCGGGGCCGGCCTCGCCGGGCTGACCGCCGCGACTTACTTGCAACGCCACGGCATTCGCGTCCGGGTATTCGAGGCGGGCAAGGCCGTCGCCGGCCTCGCCAAGAGTTTTCGCGATCCGGACGGCTTCACCTACGACTTCGGGGCGCACTTCATCACCAACCGCCTCGCGGCGGCCGTCGGCATTTCGTCGAAATGCCGGCACATGCCCCGCTACGGCGAAAGCGTCTGGCGCAAGGGGCGTGACTATTCCTACCCCTTCGGATTGATGCGCAACCCGCTCTTCGTCGGCAGCGCGGTCGCCAAAAAGGCCACCAATCCACTGCGGGCCAAACCTGCAAATGCGGCCGAATGGTACGAGCAAGCGTACGGGAATCGGCTGGCCCGCGAAATCGCCTTCCCGCTGACGGAAGCGTGGTCCGGTGTTCCCCCGGCCGATTTGGCCCCGTCCGTCGGGGAGAAGTTCACGAGCAGCCTGCCCCGGACGATGATGTTGATCGCCGCCGCCAAATTCACGCGGCGCACCGTAGCCGTAGGCTATTCCACATCGGTACCCGAGTCCCCGCACGTGTGGCACGTTTATCCCGACGGCGGCATCGGCTCGGTCTGCGAGCGACTCGCCACCGAAGTGGAGGAGTCGATCTCGTTGGAGTCCCCGGTCGAGGCCATCCACGTCGTGGATGACCGAGTCGCCGGCGTGCGCGTCGGCGGGCGGGACATCGACGCTTCGGCCGTCGTGACCACCGCTCCGCTCCATATCCTCCCGAAAATCGTGCGCGGTACGAACAAACTGGATCACCTCGCCCGCTTCCGCTACCGGCCGATGATCTTCGTCAACCTGCGCTTCCGCGGCCGAGATCTGCTCCCGAACGTCGTCACTTGGACACCCGAGTCGTCGTTCCCGTTTTTCCGGCTCAGCGAAATCGGCACCGCCTTGCCTTGGCTCGTGCCCGAGGGCAAGACGTTGATCACCGCGGACATCGGCTGCCAAGTGAACGACGAATACTGGGCGATGGCGGATGACGCTCTCGGGGAACGGTGCATCGAGGCGTTGCAAACGCTCCTCCCCGACGCGAGGGCCCGCTATCTGGGTTGCCGGGTCTTGCGCACCCCGATCGCCTACCCGGTCTACCTGAACGAGTACGAAGCGGACCGGAAGGCGTTCTCGGAATCGACCGGCATCGACGGTCTGTACAGCATCGGTCGCAACGGTGAGTTCGCGCACATCTTGATGGAAGACGTATTCTGGAGAACGCGGCGGACGATGATGCGCCTGATCGATGGCGAGCGCGGTCGCGCCCAATCGAAGTCGAGCGATTGTGGAACGCCGTCAATCGCGCGGTGAAAAGCCCGAGGGTGCCGATGGTCGAGTCGTCGTTGATTTCACGGCTGTTACCCCCCTCGGGTGTCATCGCCGCCCTGATCCTTCTCCACGTGATTTTCTCCCCGGTCGGCGAGCCGTTCAAGAATGGCGACGAAACTCGGCACGTGATGACGGGCGTGTTTTTCCGCGACTCGCTTGCGGATTGGCGGGCGTCCAGCGCCGATCCCCGCGGTTACGCCGTCGGCTACTACCTCCAGTATCCCGCCCTCGGCCTGTTGGTCTGGCCCCCGTTCTTCCACTGTGTCGAAGGCGTGGCGATGTGGCTGTTCGGAACGAGCTACCTCGTCGGACGACTCACCCTCGGGGGCTTCGCGGCGGTGGGCGCTGTGTACGCCTACGCGCTCTATCGCCGAACCCACGATCGCTTCACCTCGGCCGTCGCTCTGGCCGTGCTCGGCGCTTCGCCCATCGTCTTCGACTTCACCGGATCGGTTCTGCTGGAAGTCCCCACCTTGGCGATGGTCCTGGGCGCGGTCTTCCATTTCGAAAAATACCTCGGTGGGCTGCGGGGTCGCGACGCCATTTTCGCCTGTGCGTTCGCAGCCCTCGCCGTACTCACGCGGTTCGACGGAATCCTCCTAATCCCCTTCGTCTTACTCCGGCTCGGTTTCGCGCGGAGGTGGGGGCTGTTGCTCCGCCGCCCCGTCGTGTTCGGAATCGCCGGCGCGATACTGCTAACGGCGCCTTATTACTTTCTGACATGGAAGGTGTACGGCAGCGGGATCCAGCACGCCGCGGTCCACGGGACAGGGGAAGGTTCGACGTCGCTGTTCGACCCCCGGAACCTCTACCTCTACCCGTCATATATCCCCGCGCAAATCGGCTGGGCGGCGACGCTGGCCGCCGCGGTCGGTTTGTGCCACATCCTCGCGCGCGATCGGACGCGGTTCGGACCGCACTTCCCCTTGATCGTCGCCACATTCCTCACCTTCGCTCCGCTCGCCGAACCGGAATCGCGGCACGCCATTTATTGGATGCCCGCGCTGTCGCTGTTGGCTGTTCACGGCGTCCGCTGGGCTGCGAGCCGAGTGGGCCGTGTCGAGTTCTCGGTTTGCATTCTTCTCGTCATCGCGGTGGTCGGGGAGAGCATCGCCCCCTTTCGATGGACCGAATGGCGGAACCATTACATCTGCGGCACGGAGGACGCGGCGCGGTACGTCTTGCCGAGAACGCCGCCCGAACGACCGCTGATGTACGAGGGCCAGTTGAACGGCGCATTCATCTACGCGGTCCGGCGAAATGACCCCCACCGCCAACACACGGTGCTGCGGGCCGACAAAATCATTTACTCCGTGTTCAGCGATCCCCATGGCGGCTACGACGAGTACGCGAAGTCGGATCGCGACATCTTGGATCTTCTCCACCGCTACGATCCGGCCTACGTGATCGTGGAAGAACCCCAAGTCTTTATTCGAACCGCCGCCGGCGAACGCCTCCGCCGCGTGCTCCGGGAACACCCCGAAGAATACGTTCTCGAAGGCGTGGTTCCCTTCCGGACGAACTATGTCTCGTTCGCCGAGGCGCACATCGCGATCTACCGGAAAGTGACCGCCAATCCCGACCGTGTCCGCGTCGAGGAACTCCCCGTGCTGTTGATCGGTGGCTCGGTCAAAACTAAATGATCGTAACTGGGCACCGGAACGGAATTTCCACTGGACTCTGTACCTAGATCACCCTGGCTGACTCACCCCGCCATGAGTGCGGGTGGGCTCGCCAAGTTCACACGTTCAGCGGACGACCGGCGTACGTCCATTTGAACGGCTTCGCCTTCGTGTCGTTGTAGTAGTCGATGAACTTCAGAATCCGATCCCGCAGGTCGGCCGTCGAGCGGAACTCGCCGCGGCGGATCACCCGGCGACTCAAAATGCTGAACCAGATCTCGATCTGATTCAGCCACGACGTGTGCTTCG